>JAYUJG010000397.1:0-8571 GCA_043765355.1 Acidobacteriaceae bacterium
GGCTTCGTGTTCGTAACTTCGCCGGCCTTCTTCACCAGTTGCAGATCGCCACACGTATTCGTAAACGTCCCAGTCTTTTCGTAACTGTTCGCCGCCGGCAACACCACATCGGCAATGCTCGCGGTTTCAGTCAGGAACATCTCCTGCACCACGACGAAAGTTTTCGCCATAGAAGCGGGATCAATCCCCAAACGCCCAACCGGATTCGATCCCACCACGTAAAGCGCCTTCAATTTTCCGGCCCCAGCTGCGTCCATCATCTCCGGCAGCGTCAGGCCTTTTTCAGTGGGTAACTTTCCCCACTCCATTTCAAAGCGCGCGGTTCCAATCGGCTCATATCCCGGAAGCAGGTCAGGATAAAGTCCCATCTCGCTGGCGCCACGCGAATTCGCATAATCGCCCAGGCAGATCAACTTCGCTCCAGCCAGTGTCGAAGCAAAACTCACCAGCTTCTCGACGTCAAGCCCGCGCAGTTCGGAACCAAAAATGACGACCATGTTTTGCTCAGCGCGAATCTGGTCGCGCAGCGCGATCCAGCCATCCCGCGTCATGCCCTCCCCGACCTGTGGGTCCACCTGCGCGGCCGTCAAGGAAGAGAGCAGGGAATCGTCGCCCGCCAGAAACGAGATCGCCTTCGCCTCCGCGCCCGCCGCAACCAGTCCAAATCCCGTCGCCTGCCGCCGCAATTTGATGGGAGTTGAGTTGATCGCATAGAGCTTCGCGCGCCGCAGACGCACGTTCGTCCGAATCTGCCACGCCAACAGCGGATGCTGATTCGTCGGATCGTTGCCTATCAGCAGAATCGCCGGTGCCGTCAATACGTCGCGCATCGACGCCGTCTTGCCCGCCTTGCCGTGCAGCGCCAACGCCAGCGCCGGATAGTCCGCCGTGCGATGATGATCGACGTTATTCGTCTTTAGTACCGCGCGAGCGAATTTCGAAAGCAGATAATTCTCTTCGTTCGTCGTGCGATTCGATCCCACCACGCCAATCGCGCCGCCGCCATTCTGATCGCGCACTTCGCGAAACTTCTTGCCAATAGTCTCGAACGCCTCTTCCCACGTAGCGGGAGTCAGTTTGCCATTTCTGCGAACCAGCGGCTGCGTCAGCCGTTCTTTGTGTTGCGCGAAATCGAAAGCATAGCGGCCTTTGACGCAGAGAAAATCATTGTTGATTCCACTCTTGTCGCGATTGTCGCCGCGGACAATCTCCGCCCCGGTATCGCAACGGCGCACCCCGAGCGTGGTCTTGCACCCGTCGCCGCAGTGAGTACAAATCGTACTCACATGATTCATCTCCCACGGGCGTGTCTTATAGCGGTAAGCGCCCGACGTCAGCGCGCCGACCGGGCAGATGTCGATGCACATCCCGCACTCTTCGCAGTCGAGATGGTCGTCCTGATTGGGCGCGATGATCGATCCTACGCCGCGATTCTGTACTCCCAGCGCCCAAACGTCCATGCCTTCGCCGCAAACGCGCACGCAGCGATAGCACAGGATGCATCGCGGCCGATCGAAATAAACCACCGGAGACCACTGCTGTTCTTCCTTGTGATTCTTGGCCTCGGTGAATTTCGATTCAGAGGCGCCATAAGAAAACGCCATGTCCTGCAATTCGCATTCGCCGCCCGCATCGCATACCGGGCAATCCAACGGATGGTTTCCCAGCAGCAACTCGACCATCGCCTTGCGAGCCTGCCGCACTTCATCGCTATCGGTGGCGACCACCATGCCTTCGGTGACGACCGTCGTGCAAGCCGTCTGCAGCTTGGGCATCTTCTCGACCTTGACGACGCACATGCGGCAAGCGCCCTGTAGCGAAAGCCCCGGGTAGTAGCAAAACGAGGGCACTTCGATGCCGACAGTCTTGCAAGCCTCAATGAGCAGCGACCCCGCGGGAGCGGTGAGCTTCTTTCCATCGACAACTAGATTTACGTCGGGCATTTTGTAATTTCGTAATCGGGTAATTTTGTAATTTAACTGCCGCTCTATCGATTCCCTCGTCCTGTAAGCCGCGAAGCCGTGAACAAGGCGCTCAATTCATGCCTGCCCCAGCCTTCTCAAACGGACAAGGCTTACCGTCCAAATGATCTTCAAATTCTTTTCTGAACTTCTTCACGAACGCCATCGTCGGCATCGCGGCCGCGTCGCCGAGCGGACAGAACGTCTTCCCCAACATGTTCTCGGAAAGGTAATACATGTTGTCGATATCTTTCTTGACACCGCCGCCGGAGTGAAAGCGAATCAAAGTCTTCTCGAGCCAATCCGTACCTTCGCGACACGGAATACACCATCCGCAACTCTCATGCCGGTAAAACTTCATCGTGCGCAGCGCGAACTTCACGATGCAAGCCGTGTCGTCGAGCACCACGACGCCGCCAGAGCCCAGCATCGAACCCGTCTTAGCCACCGAATCGAAATCCATGGCAACGTCAATTTCTTCAGGCAGCAATACCGGCGTAGACGATCCTCCCGGCACCACAGCCTTCAACTGACGTCCATTTGGAATCCCACCGCCGACGTCATAAATCATCTTCTTAAGGTTGTAGCCCATCGGAAGCTCGTAGACGCCAGGCTTGTTGAGATTTCCCGCGAGGCAGAAAAGCCGCGTACCGCCGTTCTTAGGCGTACCCAGCTTCGAGTACCAATCCGCGCCGCCCAACATAATATGAGGCACGGCCGCCAGCGTCTCCGCATTATTAATGACCGTCGGCCCACCCCACAGCCCCACGACCGCAGGGAAGGGAGGACGAATCCGCGGAATCCCGCGCTTGCCTTCCAGTGATTCCATCAGCGCCGACTCTTCGCCCACTTCGTAAGCGCCCGCTCCGCCATGCCAATAAATATCGAGATCGTATCCGCTGCCAAAAATATTTCTTCCAAGGAAACCCTTGGCGTATGCATCCTTGATTGCCTTCTGCATGATGACCAGCAGATAGCGATACTCGCCGCGCACGTAGATGTATCCCGTATGAGCGCCGACCGCGAGCGCCGCGATCATGACACCTTCAATTACAGCGTGCGGATCGTGCTCGAAAATCAGGCGATCTTTACAGGTACCCGGCTCGCTCTCATCGCCATTACACAGTACGTATTTCGGTTTCGCCGATTGCTTCGGAACAAACGACCACTTCATCCCGGTACTGAACCCAGCGCCGCCTCGCCCGCGAAGCCCAGAATTCTTGACCTCATTAATAATGGCGTCCGGTTGCATGGCGAGCGCCTTCTGCACCGCCTTGTAGCCGTCCAGTTCAAGGTAGCGGTCAATATTCGTAGCGCCCAAACCAAAGCGCTTCGAGATAACCTTCACTTCATCGGGATGGGAAACGAGAAAAGCCATTTGTAATTTCGTAATTTGTAATTTGGTAATTGAAAAGCCTTAAACTCGGGTGATTCTAAATTACAAAATGACCCGATTGCCAAATTACAAAATCTCTACACCGTACTCTTCTTCTTATACTGATCCAAAATGTCGTCCATCTTCGCGTGCGTAAGGTTCTCGTGAAAATCGTAATTCACCTGTACCGCCGGAGCCCAACTGCATGCCCCGATACACTCGACTTCTTCCAGCGAGAATAAGCCATCCGCCGTCGTGCCCTTGTGTCCGATACCCAGCTTCTTCTCGCAGTGCTCCAGCAATTCTTGGCCCCCAACCAACATGCAAGCAATATTCGTGCACACCTGCACGTTGAACTTTCCCCGTGGCTTGGTCGTTAGCATCGAGTAATAACTGATCACGTTGCGGACTTCGAGGTCGGTCAGTTCCAGTCGTTGGGCAAGCTCGGCAATCACTTCGTCGCTGAGAAAGCCGATCTCATCCTGGGCGTAGAGCAGCGTAGGCACCAGCGCCGACCGCCGCGTCGGATAGTGCGTCAGCATCTCGATAAACCGAACTTCGAATTGGTCGGAAAAACGCATTAGCGGTCAATATCTCCCACCACCACATCAATGCTTCCAATCGCGGCCACCACGTCGGCGATCAGCTGCCCTTCGCATATCTTCGCCAGCACTTGCAGGTTCGCAAAAGATGGCCCGCGCATGTGCACGCGATACGGCTTAGCCGTCCCGTCGCTCACGATGTAGTAGCCCATCTCGCCCCTCGGAGACTCCACCGCCTGATACACCTCGCCCGCCGGAACCGTGAATCCCTCGGTAATAATCTTGAAATGGTAGATGAGGGCTTCCATCTGCGTCTTCATCTTCTCGCGGTCGGGAAGCACAACCTTCGGCGCGTCGGCTTTCACCGATCCTTCCGGCATCCCCGCCAGCGCTTGCTGCACAATCCCAATCGACTCCCGCAACTCCGCCACCCGGCACAGATACCGCGCAAAGACATCGCCCTCGGTCCGCACCGGCACCTTAAACTTGAAATTTTCGTACCCGGTATAAGGGGCGTCGCGCCGTAGATCGATATCCACGCCACTGCCGCGCAGCGTCGGACCACACGCGCCCATCGCGATGGCATCGTCGGCACTCAAATGGGCGACCCCCTTCGTGCGCATCACGAAAATCGGATTCCCCGTCAGCAGCCCTTCATACTCATCCACGTTCCCCGGAAAGCGGTCGGCAAACTTCTTGACCTTCTCGAAAAATCCGAGCGGCGGTTCCAGAGCCAGTCCGCCAATGCGGAAGTAAGACGTCATCATCCGCTGCCCGCTGACCATCTCAAAAAATCGCAGCACATCTTCCCGCTCGCGGAAGCAATACAAGAAGACCGTCATCGCCCCAAGGTCCATGGCGTGCGTGCCCAGCCATACCAGATGCGAATTGATGCGGGTCAATTCGTTCATCAAAACCCGCATCCACTGCGCCTTTGGAGGAATCTCCAGCCCCAGCAACTTCTCCACCGCCAGGCAGTAGGCGAGGTTGTTGGTCAGCGGACACAGATAGTCGATGCGATCCGTCAGCGGCACAACTTGTTGGTAAAACTTGGCTTCGCAGGTTTTTTCAATGCCGGTGTGCAGATAGCCAATCTCCGGCTTCACTCGCACCACGGTCTCGCCATCAATTTCCAGCACCAGCCGCAGCACCCCGTGGGTCGACGGATGTTGCGGTCCCATGTTCAGGATCATGGTGCTGTCCTGAGAACGATCCTCGGCGGGATCGCCGATGGTAGCGGGAAATTGCGTGGGGGATTGCGCCATGACGTTCCTTTACCGGTAGCCTTCCACCGGGTAGTCCTTGCGCAGCGGATGGCCTTCCCAGTTATCGGGCATCATGATGCGTTGCAGATTAGGATGCCCGGTGAAGCGCACCCCAAATAAGTCGAACACTTCGCGCTCGTAATGATTTGCCGCCAGCCACACCGACGTCACCGACTCAACCGCCGGACTGGAACCGTCCAGCCGCACCTTCAACCGCACGCGTTCTTTCTTCGAAATCGAAAGCAGATGATACACAACTTCAAACCTTGGCTCCGAGGGATACCAATCCACGCAAGTAAGGTCGGCTAGATAATTGAACGGGCAGTCGATCGAGTCGCGCAAAATCGCGCACACCTCGCGAACCGCTTCTTTCGCAATCCAAATCGTGAGCTCGTCACGGTCGAATTTCACTGCTTCGACAACGGCGGCGTTCCATCCCACCAGCCGCCCCAGTGCCGGATGCGACTTCAACTGCTCGATATCGGTGATCGCAGGCGCGAGACCCATCAGAAATTGCCTCGCTTTTCGCCAGTCAGTCCCCAGTCGAGCACGCCTTTTTTCCATACATAGAACAGGCCGACCAGCACAATCGCGATATACACCATCATCTCCCAGAAGCCAAACATCTTCAGTTCGCGCAGGATGACGGCCCAGGGATAAAGGAAAACCGCTTCCACGTCGAACAATATAAAGAGCATGGCCACGAGGTAGAATTTGACTGAGAATCGTCCCTGGGCATCGCCGATGGGCTGCACACCGCACTCATACGGCGACATTTTGGCTGCGCCCGACTTATGCTGGCCAATCAGCCACGAAAGCGTCACAATCACGCTGGCGAGCGCCGTCGCGATGCCGAAGTGCATCAGGAGGGGCAGGTAGCTGACGAAATAATTGTCCGGCATAGGAGGAGCTATATATAATTTGCGCGAAGCTGATGTAGTCGACGTTCTAGACTAATTTTCACGCGCGGATGTGTCAAGCTAAGTGCATGAGAAAGCTATCGGATCATCGGACCATCGGATCACCGGGCCATCGGATCATCGGGCCATCTCGAAAAGACTTTGACATTCTTTTGACATTCTAATGACCCGATGACCCGATGACCCGATAAATGAGTTGAAGTAGAGTAGTGTAGAGAGTCTAAACTTCATGATCTTTGGCTTCAATACGGATATTCGCCACGAAGACACGGTGTATCACGTGCAGAGCGAGGCCCGCGAAGGCGAGCAGTTGCTCCAGACGCAAGTTTTCGTGAAGGGGCGCTGCATCGGCAAGCGGGCCGTCCCCTATGGAGCGAGCGCGGCTGCCGGCGCGCCCGCCTCTCAAAGTAACGATCAAGACAAAGAAAAACTGCTGCGGGAGTTACATCGCGAAGTTCTCGACGCCATCCGCGATGGCAAACTCGATTCCATTTTCGACAAACGCGATACACCCGAAGCGCTGGCCAAAGTCAAAGAACTCGACGTGCAGTGGATCAACGCCACTTCCGTGCATTCGAGCGGCGCTTTGATGATGCAAATCCAGGTGACCGATGGAGGCGCCACGGTCGAAGGAGCACGCCTCACGCTGCGCTTTGTCAGGCCAGACGCCGCGCCTTACTACGCGCAGGTTCTCACCGACGCCAGGGGGAACGCTGAAATGAGTGTTCAGGTCGATGAAAAAGCGCTCCTCGATGCGTCGGTAGTAGTGCAGGCAAGTTTCGCTGGACGAACCACCACCCGCAAATTCCAGCTCCGCGCCGCCATGTGAATTCCGTAGAGACGCGGCTCGCCGCGTCTAAGCACCGCCAAGAAGCGTAGGCCCGAGCCTCCACAAAAAAATCGATCCAAACATTTTAGGATCGAATCAAACAAGCTCGAACCGGAAATTAGCAGATCAAACGGCCCCCGATGAATCTCACCATCAATGGCGAACCTCAATCGCACTCCGCCGAAACTCTAGCCGCGCTCGTCGAAAACCTCGGCATGAAGCCCGACCGCGTAGCCATCGAACTAAATCGCGAGATCGTGCCCCGTGAACAATGGCCGCAGACTCCATTGCACGAAGCAGACCGCCTGGAGATCGTTCATTTCGTCGGCGGCGGATCGGATCGTGTCCGTGTAGAAACAGATTTGGCAACCCGTTTCACGAACTGCTAACCTTATTTCCAATGATCTTATTTCGACGAAGTTTCTCGTGAAGTTTCCAGTGGCCCCGTCGTTCAACGGATAGGACTTCAGTTTCCTAAACTGAATATGCAGGTTCGATTCCTGCCGGGGCTACCAGCAAACAAAGCAAACCGCTTCGTCGTCGCTGTCACCGACTGCACTCCGGGCTCGGTGTCTGGGCAGGCGGAACTGCCGCCCCAGTCCCGCCCCACACAAGTCACTAAGAACCCGCCGCCTCATTGCCGTATAATAAAGCCACTGTGCTCAAGTACTCCATCGTAGTTCCTCTCCACAACGAGCAGGAAAACGTCACCGACCTCTACGCGCGTCTCAAGTCCGTAATGGAAGCGAGTGGCGAGCCGTTTGAGATGGTGCTGGTCGATGACGGCTCGGTCGACGGCACGTTTGCGCTGCTTCGTGAAATTGCCGCCGTCGACAGCCGCGTGACCGTCGTCAAACTGCGCCGCAACTTCGGCCAGACCGCCGGCTTAGCCGCTGGATTCGACCACGCCCGCGGCGAATACATCATCGCCATGGACGGCGATTTGCAGCACGATCCCGCCGACATCCCGCTGTTTCTCGAAAAAATTGCCGAGGGCTACGACATCGTCAGCGGATGGCGCAAAAATCGCGTCGATAATTTCTGGCTCCGCCGCTTCCCCTCAAGATGCGCCAACTGGCTCATGGCGAAACTCAGCGGAGTCGACATCCACGATTTCGGCACCACCTTCAAAGCCTATCGCCGCGAAATCTTAGGACAGATTCCGCTCTATGGAGAGCTCCACCGCTTCATCCCGGCCCTGGCCTCATGGCACGGCGCATCGATCGTCGAAGTCCCCATCAAAAACATCAACCGCGAACGCGGAGTTTCCCACTACGGCATCTCCCGCACCTTCCGCGTCTTCTTCGATCTGATCACCATCCGGTTTCTGCTCAAATATCTTTCGCGCCCGCTGCACTTTTTCGGCACCGTGGGAATGTTCAGCATCATGGCCGGCTGCGGAATCTCCGGCTGGCTAATTTTGCAGAAGCTCCTGCACCGAGCCGATGTCATGTACCAGCACGGCCCCCTGATGATCTTCTCCGCCGTCCTATTGCTGGCCGGGCTAAACATGCTAGCCGTAGGCCTGCTCGGAGAAATGCAAGTCCGCCACTACCACGAGCCCGCCCAGCGTGCCCCGTATTCCGTCGATCGCGTCCTGCGCGCGCAAAGCGAAGAAAGCACCATCTCGGAGTAACTTTGCTAGGCGGGTGGATCCTCCGAAATCCAGCCCCGAAGGG
>JAYUJG010000398.1:0-3783 GCA_043765355.1 Acidobacteriaceae bacterium
GAAACGGCCTCCATGAGTCTCCGCAAAAAAACCTCGAAGAAATCCGCCCGCACCGCCGAAATCATTATTCCGGACAAGCTCTATTTCCGGATCGGCGAAGTTGCCGCCCTCTGCCGTCTGCCCGCCTATGTGCTGCGCTTCTGGGAAACCGAATTCCCGCAACTGCGTCCGGTCAAGAGCAGCACCGGCCAACGTATGTTCCGCAAGCGCGACGTGGAGTCGGTAGTCCGCATCAAGAAATTGCTCTACGAAGACGGCTTCACCATCGCCGGCGCAAGGTCGCAACTTCGCGAGGAAATGAAGCCGGATCGAACGCAAACGGCGCTGCCATTTCCGACGCCTTCGGTAAATGTGGCGCTCGTCCGCCATGAACTGCAACAGATCCTGCACATTCTCTCTGCACGCCACTAGCAGAGCCCGCGTAGGGACAGCCGCCCTCGGCTGTCCGGCGCAAAGCGCCGCCACCCTGAAACAGATTTTCCACAAACCGCGGAGATGCGCTCCGCTGATGTGTCAAAGGGCGACTAAAAAATATCAACTTACGTGTGACATAATGTCAGCGACTTCAGGATGCCCATGAGCTCGCGTACTTTGTGTTTCTCGGCCCTACTCTTCCTTTCGGCAGCGACGGCGCTGGCGCAAGCGCCGGCCCTCGAAGAGATCGTTGCTAACCAAAACCGTACTCCCGCAGGGAAGCTCGAGAATGGGGTTCTCAGCATCCAGCTCGAACTCCGCAACGGAGCGTGGCGAGCGGAAGCCGACGACGGCCCGCAGCTCTTCGTGTCCGCGTTCGCTGAAGTTGGCCGGCCGGCGCAGATTCCCGGCCCCATGATGCGCGTGCCGGCGGCCACTACCCTGCATGTAACGGTCGCGAACAAGCTGAAACAAACCGCGGCCATTTACGGCCTGAACACCCGCCCCGGCAACGCGAAGGCCGGGATCACACTAACCCCCGGCGAGACCCGCGAATTCACTTTCCCGGCGGGTGAGCCCGGAACCTACTACTACTGGGCGCGAACCACCGAGTTTTTCAAGAACGCTTTTGGAACCACGATCGAGCAGCCTCTCCTGGCCGACGCATACCTGAACGGCGCCTACATCGTCGACCCAGTGGGCGCGGTTCCCGCGGACCGCGTATTCGTTGTGAACGCAATGGTGGCGCTTGCCGACGTCCTTCACGAAAAATTTGAAGTGGTCTCCATCAACGGGAAGTCTTACCCCTACACGGAGCCGCTGGAATATACCGAAGGCGAGTCCATTCGCTGGCGGGTCATCAACCCGAGCTTCGCGGAGCACCCCATGCACCTGCATGGCGCTTTCTACCATGTGCTCAGCCTGGGTGATTTCGAATCAGACACGGCGTACGCCGACGGCGACCGGCAATCGGTCGTCACCCAGGACCTTACCGCGGGCCGCACCATGATGCTGGAGTGGAAGCCGGAACACCCCGGGCGCTGGTTGTTCCACTGTCACTTCCAGGCCCACGTTTCCTCCATTGTGAAGGTGCCAGTGCTGCAGCAGACGCCCGCGCCACCCGATTCGCGCGACCGCGCCAGTCCGCCACACGTCCACCAGGATGCAATGGCCACGATGATTGACATGGCCGGGTTGGTTCTGGTGATTAACGTGAAGGCTGCGCACGCGGGAATGCCAGTCCGGGCCGGCGCGCCGGCACCGCGCAAACTCGATTTGGTTGTCGCACCCAACGACGCGGCCGGAAAGTCCCCGACCTTTTCATGCTCGGTGCGAGATGGGAAGAAAATCGTCACTTCCGAGGACAAAGCGATGGGCCCTCCGATTGTCGTGACGCGCGGCCAGGCGACGGAGATTACGGTCGTCAATCAACTGCAGCTGCCAACTTCGATCCATTGGCACGGCCTGGAGCTTGACAGTTACTACGACGGCGTAGTCGGAGGCGGGACGGCAAATCGCGTGACACCGGCGATTGCTCCCGGCTCAAGCTTTGTCGCGCGCTTTACTCCAAATCGCGCGGGAACGTTTATCTATCACACCCATGTCGCGGACTCGAATCAGCTCTCGGGCGGCGTCTATGGCGCGATCATCGTGCTCGAGCCGGGCGAGTCCTTCGACCCCGAACATGACAGGTTGATCGTCCTGGGCACGCGCGACGAACCCTTCGCGGCAACCCGAATCACCATCAACGGCGCGGAGGATCCGAGCCCCATGGTCTTAACCCATGGCGTGAAGTACCGGCTGCGAATGATCAACATCGCCCCGAATCTCGTCGCCAACTTTCAGCTTGGCAACGTCGAACATCCCGCGACGTGGCACCCCCTCGCCAAGGACGGCGCCACCCTTCCGCCGCGCCTCACAGCAATCGGCGATGCCACTCTGCATATCACCTCCGGGGAAACCTACGATTTCGAAGTTCAATGGGATGCGCCCGGCGAGATTCCATTGCAGGTAGAGAACAACGTGAACAAAGTGAAACTGGTGGCCAAGGTCGTTGTGCAGTAAAGTTGGGTAGTGGTGCAGTTCAAACTGCACCACTACCGGAAAGCGATACCCCTTGGCCGTACAAGAAACCAATTTGAGTGCAGACTTCGCGGCGCTCGTCCGGGTTCAGTTCACGGGGGCGACCGCCAGGAGACGGCGGCAAACTTTCCGCGGCGTCCTGGAAACAGCTGCGCAGAAAGTGCGGAAGGATTCGAATAAGCCCCAGAATCTTCTCGAATTGCACAGGATCGAGGTCGGGATCCGGTGATTCCACCAGAAGCGAAGGGCCTCCTCGCAATTTCTGGCATTTTCCCAAACCTTTTGCGCCGTCTGATGATACGGCTTCAAGCGCTCCACGATGGCCGGGGCCTGTCTCATGATTTCGTAAAGGTCCAGTCCCATCTTCTGGAACGCCAGCTCGCATTCCGCAAGCAGGCGCTCACAAGTCTCCTTTTTCACGATCACACCTCCCACGCACTCCGCCATAACTACCTTTAGGTTGTGGCTCTGACCTTGCCAGAACCCCACAGCTTGTAAAGGCGCTGGCGATCTCTAACTTGAAAGCTGACTTTTCAATGTCAGCCTCGGATCTCAAACCGGGAACCACGAACCAGACCTTCCTGCCACCTTCGCAGGACGCTACTCCATTCGATGTCACTGCATGCCCGAATACCCACAATAAAGAAAAACTTGAGCCGCAGGCGCTGGAATTATTGGGCGAATTCTTTCTGCTACTGGACCAATGGGACCGAACGAATCGCTGACCCACGATCAGAGCCGATTACGCGAAGGAATCACCACGCAACGCCACGTGCTCGAACAACGCCTGGCATCGGTGCGACGACGCATGGATCAGGCCTACCAGGACAAACTGGACGGCAAACTGCCGGAAGCGTTCTGGGAACGGAACATGGGCGAGTGGCACGAGGACGAACAGCGCATCCAATCCGCACTCGCGCGGCTACAGGCACCAACCACTGATCGAATGCTCGATACGAAAAGGATTTTAGAACTCGCGAATAAGGCGTATTCTCTGTATCTTACGCAGAATCCCGCCGAACAAGCGCGATTGTTGCGGATGGTGCTTTTGAACTGCGCTGTGGATGGCGTAAGTGTCCAGCCCACTTACAGAAAACCCTTCGACCTCATCTTCCAAAGGGCCAAAAAAAGATTGGTCGGGACGGCGAGATTTGAACTCGCGACCCCTTGCACCCCAAGCAAGTGCGCTACCAGGCTGCGCTACGTCCCGATGAAATTAGCTGCCGGAGAGGGCAGCGAGGGGTTCGACTTAGAGATTCTACACCAGCGAGGCACCCCGGGCGAGGG
>JAYUJG010000399.1:0-7528 GCA_043765355.1 Acidobacteriaceae bacterium
GGGGGGTATCTTCCGCGTCGAGCAGAGTGAAGCCTGCTCAGCCCGCATTCGCCCGCTTCCACCGCAGCACCGGCTTGCGCGCAGCCGCAGTCTCATCCAAACGCGAAATGCGCGTGTTATGCGGAGCGTCAAGCACGTATTGTGGATCTTCTTCCACCTCCGCCGCGATCGACTTCATGGCTTCGATGAAGAGATCCAGCTCTTCGAGTGGCTCACTCTCGGTGGGTTCAATCATCAGCGCGCCCGGAACAATCAACGGAAACGCCGTCGTATAAGGATGGAACCCGTAATCGATCAACCGTTTCGCCAGGTCCATGGTCTTGACGCCTTTTTTCGATTGCAACTTGTCGCTGAAAACGACTTCGTGCATCGACGGGGTGTCATAGGGCAGATCGAAAGTCCCTTCAAGTTCCTTGCGAATGTAGTTCGCATTCAGCACCGCGTCTTCGGTCGTCTGCCGCAGTCCATCTGGACCATTCGCAAAAATGTAAGCCAGCGCGCGAATGAACATTCCAAAATTTCCGTAGAACGCGCGCACGCGCCCCACCGACTGCGGGCGGTCGTACTCAAAGCCCAAAGTGCCATCCGCCTTGGTGATGACAACAGGCGTCGGCAAAAACGAAGCGAGAATTTTCTTAACCGCCACCGGCCCCGAACCAGGACCACCTCCGCCATGCGGAGTAGAAAAAGTCTTGTGGAGATTCAAGTGCATGACATCGACGCCAAAGTCTCCTGGCCGGGCCTTGGCGACAAGCGCGTTCATGTTGGCGCCGTCCATGTAGAGCAAGCCGCCTTTTTCGTGCATCAGGTCGGCGATCTTGTGAATCTCCTGCTCGAAAACGCCGAGTGTATTTGGATTCGTCACCATCAGCGCGGCCACGTCTTCGTTCATCTGCGCCGCCAGCGCCGCGACGTCGACCATTCCGCGATCGTTGGACTTCAAATTTTCGACCGCGTAGCCAACCGTGGCAGCCGTAGCGGGATTCGTGCCATGCGCCGAATCTGGGATCAAAATTTTCTTGCGCGCGTTGCCTTTCGACTCGTGATACGCGCGTACCATCAACAATCCGGTGAGCTCGCCTTGCGCGCCAGCGGCGGGTTGCAGCGTGATCGCGTCCATACCCGTGATTTCCAGCAGACAATCGCTGAGGGTCTTCATAATGCGCAAAGCGCCCTGTGAAATCTTTTCCGCCTGATACGGATGTCCATTCGCCAACCCTTCAACACGCGCCACAAATTCGTTGACTCGCGGGTTGTACTTCATTGTGCAAGAGCCGAGCGGATACATGCCAAGATCAATGGCGTAGTTCCACGTCGAAAGCCGCGTGAAGTGTCGAATGATTTCAATCTCGCTGACCTCGGGCATATCGCCGAGGTCCTTGCGCTCCTGCTTGCCCAGTAGCTTCGCCGTATCCACTTCCGGAACATCGAGCGGCGGCAATTTCCAAGCGGCTTTGCCCGGAGATGATTTTTCGAAGATCAATCCTTCGTTCTGATTGATGTGACGCGTCGCTTTGCGAGTGACTTCCTTCATCGCGTCACCTCCTCGGGTTCAACGTCTTTCATACTTAGCACCGAGCGTTCGCTCTCCGCGACCAGCCCAACCGCAGTGTCGATCATCGAACGCGTCGTCAATTCGGTGCAGCACCAAAGCGCCGCGTTGCCGAGTTCAGGGAAGAACTTTTTTAGCGGCAGGCCGCCGACGATTTTGTGGCCAAGCAATCGTGAATTGATGGCGTAAGGACCTTCGCTCGTCTCCACAACGAATTCGTTAAATCGCGGCGCGCCGGAGAACAACACCTTGGCGTGTTTACTGAACTGATCGGCAGCGTAAGCAGTTTTTGCCATATTCTGCTTCGCCAGCTCTCTCAGTCCGACTTTGCCGTAAACCGTCATGAAAATGTTGACCATTAACGCAACCAGCGCCTGATTGGTGCAAATATTCGAAGTCGCCTTCTCGCGCCGGATGTGCTGCTCGCGCGTGGCAAGCGTCAGCACAAATCCACGTCTGCCGTTTTTGTCGACGGTCTGACCAGCGAGGCGTCCCGGCATTTGCCGGACGAATTTTTCTTTGGTAGCCAGCACCCCGCAATAAGGACCGCCAAATCCCAACGGAACCCCAAACGATTGCGCTTCCATCGCTACGATGTCTGCTTGTCGCGGTGGTTCGACGATGCCGAGCGACGCGGCTTCGGCAATCGAAACAATCAGCAGAGCGCCACGTTTGTGCGCAATCTCGGCAATGGCTTCGACATCTTCAATCGTTCCAAAGAAATTCGGCGACTGAATCAGGACGCAAGCGGTCTGCTCGTCGACCGCCTCCTCAAGTGCCTTGCGATCGATTTGACCAGAGCCCGTGAATCCGACCGTCTTCTGCGCGATCTCTTGATGGGTCGCATACGTGTTGATCACTTCCCGGTATTCAGGATGCAGGTTGCGCGCAATCACCGCCGACTGCCTTCCCGTAACGCGGACCGCCATCATCACGGCTTCCGCCGATCCCGTCGACCCGTCATACATCGAGGCGTTCGCCAAATCCATCCCGGTAAGTTCCGAGATCATGGTCTGGAATTCGAAGATGGCCTGCAGCGTACCCTGGGCAAATTCGGCCTGATACGGCGTGTAAGACGTAAGAAACTCGCCGCGTTGCACCAGCGCGTCAATCACCACAGGACGGTAATGGGCATACGCTCCGGCCCCGAGAAAACTGGTGTAGCCCTCGCCATTTTCTTTGCCGCGCTGCTTGAACCAGTCCACGATTTCAGACTCAGCCATTTGTCGCGGGACGGCAAGGTCACGCGCCAGACGATACTCAGCGGGAATCGGCGAGAACAGCTCGTCGACGGAGCGGACCCCAATCGCCTTCAGCATGGCCAAGCGATCCGCGGGAGATTTAGGCAGATATCTCATAAGAATTTGATTTAGATGTAGCAGTAGCTGAAACGATTGCAGAGGTGAGAGGTCAGATTGCAGAGTTGAGAGGTCAGATTGCAGAGTTGAAAACCTCGAACCTCTGACCTCTAACCTCAGCCCTCAACTCTCTGCCCTCTGACCTCGTTTCTAGTGTCCCGCCTCTTCGCCCACAAATTTGTCGTAGTCCGCGGCCGAAAGAAGCGCGTTCAAATCGGCCGGATCTTTCAACTTAATCTTGACCATCCAGGAGCCGTGCGCATCTTTGTTTACTTGTTCGGGAGCCGTGGTCAAAGTCTCGTTCGTCGCGGTCACCGTGCCAGAAACTGGCGCGTATAAATCGGACACGGCTTTTACCGACTCGACGGTGCCGAAAGTCTTGCCGGCAACGATCTCCGTTCCGACCTTTGGCAGCTCCACAAAAACGATGTCGCCGAGCGAATCCTGCGCGTGGGTCGTGATGCCGATGGCACCATCGGCGGTGATCCACTCATGTTCTTTCGTATATTTCCGGTCAGTCGGATAAGACATCTAGGCTTTGGCTCCTGGCTCTCAGCTTCTAGCTTCGGCAACGCAGCTAGGTTTTCCTTCGTGAACCTTCGTGTCCTTGGTGGTTCATGCTTTCTTCGGCCGCTTATAAAACGGTGTCGGTATCACGCTTGCCCGCACGCCCTGTCCACGAATCTCAACTTTGACGGTAGTCCCGACCACAGCCTGCGCCGTGGGGACGTAAGCGAGCGCAATATTCTTTTTCAAAAATGGCGCGGGCGATCCGCTGGTAACGTAGCCGATTTCGCGGCCGCTCTCATCTTGCACCTTGTATCCGTCTCGGGCGATGCCTCGGTCCACCATTTCAAGCCCGACGAGAGTTTTCTTCAATCCTGCAGCCTTGGCTTCCTCAAGCGCAGCGCGCCCAATGAAAGCCGGCTTCTCCATTTTGCAGAAGCGATCGAGGCCAGCTTCCCAGACATTGATCGTGTCCGAAATCTCGTGCCCGTAGAGCGAAAGACTCCCCTCAAGCCGCAGCGTGTTGCGCGCGCCGAGGCCGCATGGAACGGCACCGAATTCCTTCCCAGCTTCGAGAATCTCGTACCACACGCGCGCGCTTGTCGCTTCGTCGGCAGGAATGTAAATTTCAAAACCGTCTTCGGCTGTGTAGCCGGTACGTCCGATCAAAATATCTTTCAGCCCACACACCGTGCCGCGGGTCACCCAGTAGAACTTCACTGCGCTCAGATTGGCGTCTGTCAGCTTTTGCAACAAGTCAACGCCCTTTGGCCCCTGAATCGCAATCTGCGTGAAATCGTCGGACAGGTGTTCGACCTTGCAGTCAAAACAAAGTGTATTATCGCGCACCCAGTTGAAGTCTTTTTCGCGCGTACCGGCGTTGATCACGAGCAAGTACTCATCCTCGCCCAAACGGTGAACGATCACGTCATCAACAAAAGTCCCCTGCGGATAGAGCAGCGCCGAATACTGCGCCTGTCCAATCGCCAGTCGCGACGCGTCGTTCATCGAGAGATGCTGCACTGCGGCCAGCGCTTCCCGCCCCGCGAGCCGAATGTCACCCATGTGGCTGACATCGAAAATCCCAACGCCGCTGCGCACCGCCATATGTTCATTGACGATGCCGCATCCAATCGACGCCGGATATTCGACGGGCATGTCCCAGCCGCTAAACTCCACCATCTTCGCGCCCATCTGCCGATGAACGGAATTCAGCGCGGTCTTACGGACAACAGGAATCGCCTCGACAACGGACAAGGAAACCTCTGGGCTGGAGTGTGAAATCTGGAACTGCTTAAGTTAACATCCGGGCGGGAAAGCCAGCAAGGCAGAGAAAGTTGTCAGCTGTCAGTTGTCAGGACCGACCCACTCGACGCTGAGCTGGTGTTGTCTTTCCTGAGACCTGACACCTGAGACCTGACACCTAAAACCTGCCTTGTGACTTCCGTTACGTTTCTTCCCTTACACGCTTTCACTAGACTCAACCCATGTCGGCCAAGCCGGGTACGAGCAAAATCGTCTGCGCCTTATGCGAGAGCTCTGAGTCTGCCTGCGGGTGCGAGAAATATTGCGTTTACTGCCAGTCCCAACTGGACGTATGCCTCTGCACTGACGGCCTCTACTACTGCGAAGCCTGCCGCAAGGCGTGCGACTACAAAGCCGCGAACTAACCAGCGCTTCTATGTCTGCATTCCCGTAGAGACGCCCCTTGCCGCGTCTTGACGCGCGTTCCCGCTCCGTCCCGTGTCTTCCCCGCCTTCCCCCGCCACGACCGTCTCGCAGCCGAGACGCGGCAAGCCGCGTCTCTACAGATGAGAGGTTCAAATCACCACCGCTTCCTTGTACTCCCCATACACCCTGCGCATCGCGTCCGAAATCTCGCCTACGGTGGCATTGGCCTCAACCGCAGCCAGTATCCGAGGCATCAAATTTTCTCCCGACCGCGCCGTGTCTTCGACCGCCCGGATCGCGGCTTGCCAAGTCTCAGCATTGCGCTTCGCCCGCAACGCCCGCAGGCGCTCGACCTGCTTCGGTTCGAGAGACGGATCGATTCTCTGGATCGGCACCGCCTTCTCCTCTTCTGTCTGAACCTGAAACCTGTTCACGCCGACGACGACGGCTTCCTGCCGATCCACCGCCTGCTGATATTCGTAGGCTGCATTCTGAATTTCCTGTTGGACATATCCGCGTTCGATGGCTTTGAGCATCCCGCCCAGGGCTTCGATTTTTTCGAGGTAATCGTCGGCCCGCTTCTCGATTTCGTTGGTCAGCGCTTCGATGTAATACGACCCCGCCAACGGATCAACCGTCTGTGGCGCGCCCGATTCAAACGCAATCACCTGCTGCGTGCGCAACGCGATCCGCGCCGACACCTCGGTAGGCAATGCCAGCGCCTCGTCAAACGAATTCGTATGCAGAGACTGCGTCCCGCCGAGCACGGCGGCCATAGCCTGAATCGCCGTCCGCACGATGTTGTTTTCCGGTTGCTGCGCGGTCAGCGTGGAGCCGGCCGTCTGCGCGTGAAAGCGGAGCATCCACGACTTTGGATTCTTCGCCTTGAAGCGCGTGCGCATGATCTTCGCCCACATCCGCCGCGCGGCGCGAAACTTTGCGACTTCCTCGAGGAAATTGCTGTGCGCGTTAAAGAAGAACGACAGCCGCGGCGCGAACTTGTCGACGTCGAGCCCCGCTCGGATCGCCGCTTCCACATAGGCGATGCCGTTGCCCAGCGTAAACGCGACTTCCTGCACTGCCGTCGATCCCGCCTCGCGCATATGGTATCCCGAGATCGAAATCGTGTTCCACTCCGGCACATGCTCATTCGACCAGGCAAACACGTCGGTGATAATCCGCATCGCCTGCTGTGGCGGATAAATATACGTCCCGCGCGCAATGTATTCCTTGAGCACGTCGTTCTGCACGGTACCCGAAAGTTTGCGGATGTCGCAGCCTTGCCGCCGCGCCACCGCCACATACAACGCCAAAAGAATCGAGGCAGTAGCATTGATGGTCATCGATGTAGAAATCGCGGTCAGATCGATGCCATCAAACAACCGCTGCATGTCTTCGATCGAATCAATCGCCACGCCGACTTTGCCGACTTCGCCCATCGCCAACGAATTATCCGAATCAAGGCCGATCTGCGTCGGCAAATCGAAGGCAACCGACAGTCCTGTCGTCCCGTTGGCGAGCAGATATTTGTAGCGCTTGTTCGACTCGTCGGCGTCGCCCATGCCGGCATACTGGCGCATCGTCCAGAGCCGTCCGCGATACATCGTCGCCTGTACGCCGCGGGTGTAGGGAAATTCTCCGGGATAGCCTAAGTCGCGGTCATAGTTCCACGTTGCCAAGTCCTCGGGCGTGTAGAGAGGCTCAACGCGAACATGCGAAGAAGTTTGCTCGTCTGGGGCTCGGGTTTCCCGTTTGGTTGCGGGGTCGGGCGTCTTGAGGTCCGTCATGTTTACCACCCTTCTCGACGCTCTCGGCGTCTCTGCGGTAGGCTCTTAGCTCTTCGCTCTAGCTCTTCGCTTAACCCGCCAGAACGAGCTCAGCCCAAACCAGGCAAACGCCAGGGTGAAGCCAACCGCCAGAATCAACCGGCCCGGACCGGCAGCGAGACCGGCGTGGTATTTGGAGTACTCGCGGACGCCAGCGGTCGCTCCAATCACAGCGATCGCCAAGAATGTAAAGCCGGTCACTTCGAGCCAGAGCTGATGCAGTACCTCTCCGAAAGATCGCGCCGTCGTGCGGACTGCGGCCAACACGGCGCGGCCGGTCCGGCTGCGCTCCACCATGGTCACGGCAGTACTCACGGCGGCACGAAAAATCAGCACGGCTTTTCTCACCATTTGCCCGTCGATCATGCTTCAGTCACCGCCGCGTTGAGAGGCCGCTAGCGCCCGATGTGCCCAGTCAAGGCGCAGCCGCTCTCGGTCGATTTTAGCAGCGGCGGGGGTTACAATGACGGTGGGCGGCATCGAATATAGTGAATGTCGCCCGTCAGCGGCGTCCAATTCGAGGGGGATTCGTGGATCAGCAACTGAAGCAACTCATGAAGGAACTCGGCGAAGCGATCAACGAGTCGCTGTCCGATTCCGAATCGATCGCCGAA
>JAYUJG010000400.1:0-3322 GCA_043765355.1 Acidobacteriaceae bacterium
TTGTCCGAACCGATGCGCAGGGCCTACGACCGCGTTGGCATCTTCGGACTACTGGCCCTCGTCTACTTAGGCGGAGGACTGATCGGCAGCCTGATCCGACCGTTTGTTCATTTCTATTACAGGCTGCTGGGCAAATTCTGAAATGACAACTCCTCTCAAGAAACGCGTGCTAAGCGGCATGCGCTCGACCGGCAAACTTCACTTGGGCAATTACGTCGGCGCGCTCGAAAACTGGGTCCGCATGCAGGACGAATATGACTGCTTCTTCTTCATCGCCGACTGGCACGCGCTCACCACCGACTACGCCGACACGTCGCGTCTGAAGGAAAACTCGGTCGAAGTATTGCTCGATTGGCTGGCCGCCGGTCTCGATCCCGCAAAGTGCGTGATGTTCATTCAATCTCATGTACCAGCGCACGCAGAACTGCACCTGCTCCTGTCGATGATCACGCCGCTAGGCTGGCTCGAGCGTGTCCCGACCTATAAAGAGCAAAAAGAAAATATCAAAGAAAAAGATTTGGGCACCTACGGTTTCCTCGGCTACCCCGTTCTGCAATCGGCGGATATTTTGATCTACAAGGCGGACGTTGTCCCAGTCGGCGAGGACCAGGTTGCGCACGTCGAACTCACCCGCGAAATTGCACGACGCTTCAACCAGTTCTACCATCGCGTCAAGAAAACTCCGAACCCGGCTTTTACCGGGCTCCCGATGAGCGGGTTGGATTTGGTTTTCCCGGAGCCCCAGTCCCTGCTAACCCCCGCCCCGCGCCTACCCGGCACCGACGGTCGCAAGATGTCAAAGTCCTACGGCAACGCGGTCATGCTGACCGACCCCGAGCCCGTCGTGCGCCAGAAGCTGAAGACGATGGTCACCGATCCCGCCCGCATTCGCCGCACCGATCCCGGCAATCCCGACGTGTGTCCCGTAGGCGACTTGCACAAAATATTCAGCCCCAAAGAAACGATGGCGAAAGTCTACGAAGGCTGCCGCTCCGCCGGAATCGGCTGCATCGAATGCAAAGGCTGGGCCGCCGATGCGCTGGTCAAGATCCTGAACCCGATGCAGGAGCGCCGCAAAAAATACGAAGACAATCCCCGCCTCGCCTGGGATATTCTGGAAGCTGGCTCGGCCCGCGCCCGCGAAGTAGCAGGAGCTACGATGGACGAAGTCCGCAGCTCCATGGGCTTGAACTATCGTCCAAGCGACGAGCCAACCAAGGATTCCAGGAAGTGACGAATTTGCCTCAACCCATCTCCGACAACCAATCCCCCGTAGAGACGCGGCTTGCCGCGTCTCCGCCGGCGGATGCCAAGGCCGCTGCAACCCTATCCGCCAAGAAAGACGCCAGCGATTTTCCCTTCGCCATCGCCCTCGGCGAAATCTACGAAGGCCCGCTCGACCTTCTCCTCGACCTGATTCGCAAGCAGGACATCAACATCTACGACATCCCCATCGCCCGCATCACCGCGCAATATCTAACCTATGTAGAGCGCATCAAAGAGCTCGACGTGAACATCGCCTCCGAATTCATCTACATGGCGGCGGTGCTGATTCACATCAAGTCAAAAATGTTGCTGCCGCGCGATCCGCTCGCGCCCGCCGACGCCCAGGACGATCCCCGCAACGAACTAGTCAATCGCCTGCTGGAGCACGAAAAATTCAAGTCCGCCGCGCAAATGCTCCTTCAGAAGCAGCAGATAGAAGACGCCGTGCTGAGCAACCCCGCCATCCGCGAATTCATGGACGCCGAAGGCACCGAACCCGAACTAGCCGCCGACGTCATCGATTTGGTCAAAACTTTCCAGCAAATATTGGATCGCGCCCGCACCCGTCCCATGCTGCAAATAGACGAAGACACCGTAACCGTCGGCCAGATGATCCAATACCTGCACCGCAGGCTCTCGCTCGAAGATCGCCCCATTCGCCTGAAACAGATTCTCCGCAACGTCCCCTCGCGGCAAGCGCTGGTCTGTATGTTTCTGGCGATGCTCGAACTGGTACGCTTGCAGGCAATTCAAGTAAGGCAAGACCACGTCTTCGGCGAAGTGCTGGTACGCAAGCATTCCCACTTCGAAGAAGTAATGACCGAGCAAGCCTCGGTGCGCGATGATTGGAAATGAACCGGTCGCTAGGTGTTGGTCGTTAGCGAAGCGCGCGCCCGCCGCGATCAACGACGAATGGCGAACGACCACCGACTAACGACCGACGACCATTTATGAGTCTCAGACCCCAACTCGAAGCCATCATCTACGCGGCGGAAACTCCCATTTCAATCGACCAGATTCTTTCGCTGGTGAAAGAGTCTCTGCTTGCGGAAACTCCCGCCATCGATCCTGCCGAAATGAAGTCGCGCATCCGCGCCACGCTCGAAGAACTCATCGCGGACTACTCCGGCTCAACCCACGGAATCGAAATCCGCCAGGTCGCCGGCGGATACCGCATGTCCACCAAGCCCGACCAGCATGATGTGGTCCGCGCCTTTGCCAAAAGCCTCAAGCCGCCGTTCCGTCTCTCGCTTCCGGCCCTGGAAACGCTCGCCGTCATCGCTTACAAGCAGCCGGTCACATTACCCGAGATCAGCGAAATCCGCGGCGTCGATTCTGGCGGAGTCATCGCCACCCTGCTCGACCGCAAGCTGATCACAACCGCCGGCAGGAAAGCCGTGATTGGCCGCCCCATTCTCTACAAAACCAGCAAGGAATTTCTGCTGCGCTTCGGACTCAAGGATGTGAACGAACTCCCCAGTATGGAAGAGTTCGAAAAATTGCTGGCGGAATCGTTCCAGAGCGACTTGCCTCTGGCCGACACCGCAACGTCGACAGTAGTCGGAGACAACTCGCCGGTAGAGACTCGGCTTGCCGCGTCTTCTTTCGCTGCGGCAATGAACGATGCGCCTGAAACGGAAAGCGCCGCCGGCGACGAGATCGCAGAGCAAGAAGCCGCCGAAGAAAGTGCCACACCAGCCCACACCAAATCGGAGTAGCCTCCATGCCAGCCGAACGTCTGCAAAAAATTATCGCTGCCGCCGGAATTGCATCCCGCCGCAAGTCCGAAGAGCTGATCACATCCGGCCGCGTCGTGGTCAATGGTCAGGTAGTCATCGAGCTCGGCACAAAAGCCGATCCCGAAACCGATCATATCCGCGTTGACGGCAAGCTGCTCCAGGGTCCCGAGCGCTTCACCTATCTCATGCTCAATAAGCCTAAGGGATATGTAACTACGGTCAGCGACGAAAAAAAACGCCCCACCGTAATGGATCTGGTGCAGAAAGTGAAAGGCCGCGTCTATCCGGTGGGCCGTCTGGACTGGGCCAGCGAAGGC
>JAYUJG010000401.1:0-5008 GCA_043765355.1 Acidobacteriaceae bacterium
CCCGCTTCTTTGGCCAGCGCGTTCAATCCCTCTTGCAACACTCGCCCGTTCGCATCCATGCGGGCCAGCGCGTCGCTGGTTTCAAGGACATCCAATACCTTCATGGCCGCTGCGATGGACGACACTTCGCCCGCGAAGGTGAAGCTGAAGAAAATATCTTCAAACACTTTCATCACATCGGCTTGTCCAACCACGCAGGCAATCGGAAGTCCGTTGCCCATCGCCTTGCCAAAGCAGGCCAGATCGGGAGTCACACCAAATTTCTTCTGCGCGCCTCCGAGTCCAAAATGAAAGCCACTACAGATCTCGTCGAAGATGAGTAGAGCTCCGTGCCGATGAGTCAGGTCTCTCACATGTTCCAGAAAGCCCGCCCCGGGAGGCCAGAAGTTCACCGGCTCCATAATGACCGCGGCGAACTCGTCCTTGTGTTCTTCCAGGATTCGTTCGAGCGATCCCAGATCGTTGTAGGCAAACGGATGCGTCAACGCCCGCACCGCTTGCGGAACGCCAGCGCTTCGAGTGGTGCTGCCGATGTACCAATCCTGCCAGCCGTGATAGCCGCTGCAGGCAATGCGCTCGCGTCCGGTGAAGGCTCGCGCGGCGCGGACTGCTCCGGCCGTGGCATCCGATCCATTTTTCCCAAAGCGTACTTTTTCCGCACACGGGATCAGCCGCGTCAGGCGCTCCGCCAGTTCCACTTCCAGCGGATGCGGTAGAGAAAAACTGTGCCCTTGTCCCAACTGCGCCGCCACCGCCGCATTCACTCCCTCGTGCGCATAACCCAGAATATTCGGCAGCAGCCCCTGGATGTAGTCGATATATTCATTGCCGTCCACATCCCAAACCCGGCAACCCTTGCCTTTCGCCAGAAAAACTGGCGCCACTCCGCGGACGTGCTGATTGGCTCCCTTACTGAACGTCTGCGAAGCGCCGGGGATCACTTTGTTCGCACGCGCAAACCATGCCTTCGATTTCTCAATCGCCTTGCGCGGGGCAGCCTCCGCCCGCGCATCCTCGAAAAGGCTCTTGTAGTACCCACGGTTCGAAACAATTGTCGAATTCATTGTTTCCAGGGCGGGAGTTTTTTCCAGCAGTTGCAAAACATCTTTCATGCCGAAGCTCTCCCGTCCGCGAAATGCCCGATACACCGCGCGAATGAACTCCAGATCCTCGGTCTCGTCCACCGTCCAGCGATAATGCTGGTACAACGACGTCGAATGGTTCTCGATATTCGCGGTGCGGAATTTTTCCGAGCGCAGGTAGGGAGTGACATGTTCGCGCTCCGATATTTTGGTCGCTTCGTGCCAGGCCCGTTCCAGTGCAGAAAACGAAAACACCTCCGTATCCAGCCCGTCGGGATAACTGCGCACCATGGCATTGGAGGCGTAATCGAGATCGCCCCGTAGAAAGCGCCGCACCACTCGATCGATCACTTCCGGATCAATCAAGGGACAATCGGCAGTGATCCGCACCACTTGCGCGGCCTTTTCCGCCCGCGCCGCCGTATAGAAACGATCCAGGACATCGTTTTCGTTCCCACGATGACAGGAGACGCCATTCTCCCGGCACATCTGCTCGATGGCATCGTCTGCCGATGCCGTGGAAGTTGCCACCACCACCCGATCCACCAGTGTCGCCCGTTTTACCCGTTGAATCACATGCCACAACATCGGCCGCTCTTCGATCTGCGCCAGGCTCTTGCCCGGCAACCGGCTCGACCCCATCCGAGCCTGAATGATCGCCACCACTGGTCCTTCGATGCCCTCGCTCGTCCAATTCAGCGGCTGCGGCTTTCCCTCTTCCGACGACTTTTTCGCTGCCTCCACCACCCGAATCACGTCTCGCCCCTGCTCCAGACCAATCATTGGACCCGTTTCGCTCCCCAGAGAACCCAGAAAATGAACCATCTCCGCCAGATACATGTCGTTCGGTTCAAACTTGTAGGTGATACTCACCCAACCTGGCTGCTCCGCCGAAAACCATCGCACTTCCTGGACGTTGAAATCCCAAAGCGCGGTCCCGGTCTCGCCCACCACTTTGCACGTCCGCGCATAGGACCTCTGGACGAAATCCAGATGCAGTTCCGCGCGCCGCCGCTCCGGAAAACTCAGGTAGATCCACGCGGAATCCTCCACATCCACATCCAGGCTACTGAGGTGCTCCGCCCGGCAAGTCACTTCGGTGGGACGCCCCAACAACCAGCAAATGTAGTCGAGCTCGTGCGAACCATCGAGGATGATCCCCCCTCCCTGGTCGTTACGCGCACTATAACTGTCGCGATAGTTCTGCCACGGCCGCCAATCGGGAAGGTATTGCCCCGCTTCCACGCTGAGCCACATCACCCGCCCAATTTTTCCCGAATCGATGAGATCCTTCAATACCTGTAAGCCGGGATGAAACCGCATGTTGTATCCGATTTGAACGTTACGGCCACGCCGACGCGCCTCGGCAATCAGCGCCTCGATCCCGTTTGATTCATGGGAAAGAGGTTTCTCGATAAACACATGGGCGCGCGCGCCCAGCGCGGCCAGGGCCTCTTCAACGTGGTAGACCGGTGGGGTGCAGATCAGCACCAGATCGGGCGAGAATTTCCGCAGCGCCTCGCCATAGTCGCCGAAGGTTTCTCCGTTGATTTCCTCGCGGCATTGCCTCAATGCCTCAGGGTCGGTATCGCAGAAACCAAGCTGACGTACTCCGAGCGATTTGAGATTTCTGGCATGCCGCCGGCCAATCGAACCGCAACCGACAACCAAAGCGCGATAACCGGCCCATTCGGAATTGCTTGACATCGGAGTTATCTCGCCCGCCCGGTCTCGAGCAATCCCGAGCCCTCGGCGTTACCGTCATTTTTCATCTGCATTTGATAGTGAGTCACGACTTTACGCACCGCATGGATCACGTCTTCCACATCCTGCTCCGTCATGGCATGAAACATCGGCAGGCTGATCAGCCGCTCATACGCATCTTCTGCAATCCTATATTTTTCTTCGGAACGGAAGCGCTCGCGGTAGTAGGGATGCCGATGCACCGGAATGTAGTGAACATTCACGCCGAGATTCTCCGCACGCAGCGCCCGGAAAATTTCTTCGCGTCCTGCCGTCAGCATTTCCAGTTTCAGCCGGATCGGATACAGATGCCACGCCGGATTCACGCCCGCGCGCACCGTGGGTACAATGACGCCCGCCAAATCGCGAAACGCGGCCGCGTATCGCGAAGCGATCTCCCGGCGCCGAGCCAGATTCGCGTCGAGCTTTTCCATCTGCGATAGTCCCAGCGCGCACGCGATATCGGTCAACCTGTAGTTGAACCCCAGCAACACCATCTCGTAAAACCACTGCCCCGCATCCTGCCGCTGGCGCGCTTCGCTACTGATGCCGTGATTGCGAAAGCGCCGCAGCGTCTCCGCCAGCCGCGCATCGTTGGTAGCAACCATGCCGCCTTCCCCAGTCGTCAAATGCTTTACTGGATGAAAGCTGAAGGTAGTCATGTCGGCAATGCCGCCAACGCGTTTGCCGTGGTAGTCCGCGCCGAGCGCATGGGAAGCGTCTTCAATCAAGAGTGCGCCGTGTTTCGTTGCCAACTGACCCAACTCATCAAGCGCAGCGGGATGTCCCGCATAGTCGACCGCGATGATAGCCTTGGTGCGGGACTTGATTTTCGATAAGACTTCGCGCGGATCGAGATTCAGCGTGTCCGCTGAAACATCGGCAAACACCGGCGTCGCCCCCTGATACAAAACGCAGTTCGAGGTTGCGCAAAAAGTCATCGGCGTGGTGATCGCCTCATCGCCCGGCCCGAGTCCCGCAGCAAAGGCCGCTCCGTGCAGCGCCGCCGTGCCCGAACTGAAGCTGACCGCATGCCGCGCCCCGATCCACGCCGCGAACCGCTCTTCGAACTCCCCAACCTTCGGTCCAGTGGTCAGCCAGTCCGACTTCAATATTTCAACCACCGCGTGAATGTCGGAGTCATCCAGACTCTGCCGCCCATAGGGCAAAAGCTTCTGCCGCACGGGCGTGCCCCCGTGGACGGCAAGCGTCTCTAGATTTTTATTTAGTGCACTCATAGAAATAACAAATCTGGATGTAGAGACGGGGTTTGCCCCGTCTCACTGGCTGAGGAGACGCGGCAAGCCGCGTCTCTACAAAAAAACCGATGGCCGCCCGCTAGACCGAGGTCGGAACCGCCTCCGCGGCGCTCGCTTCCGGCGCCACTAACTCTTCCAGTTCCCGCCGCGTCAACCACTGTTCGTTGGTATCGCTCGCATAGCGAAAGCCCTCAGCCAACGGCTTCGCGCCAACCCAGTTTTCAGATTTCCACCACGGATGCGACGGCTGAATTACGTACATATCTTCCGTCTCCAGCGTCTGGCGCGATTCGTCTTCCGAGACCAGCACTTCGTGCAATTTTTCTCCCGGACGAATCCCAATGGTCTCCACCTGGCATCCCGGCGCGATCGTCTCGGCCAGATCCAGCAACTTCATGCTCGGAATCTTGGGAACAAAAATCTCGCCGCCGTGCATCTGCTCCAGACAGCGGATCACAAACTTCACACCCTGCTCGATAGTCAGCCAGAAGCGCGTCATCCGCGGATCGGTGATCGTAATTTTCCCGCGCCGCCGCTGTTCGAGGAAAGCCGGTATCACGCTTCCCCGGCTCCCCACCACGTTCCCGTAGCGCGCGCAGCTGAAGCGGGTATTGCGCGCGCCCGCGTAAGCGTTGGCCTGCACAAAAATTTTTTCCGCGCACAGTTTGGTGGCACCGTAAAGATTGATCGGATTCACCGCCTTGTCGGTGCTGAGCGCCAGAATCCGTCGCGCACCCTGATCGATCGCCGCATCGATTACGTTGCGCCCGCCGATAATATTCGTTTGGATCGCTTCAAACGGGTTGTACTCACAAGCCGGTACCTGCTTGAGCGCCGCCGCATGCACCACCACCGTCACACCCGACAGTGCCCGTTTCAAGCGCTCGACGTCGCGCACGTCTCCAATGAAATACCGTAGAGTCG
>JAYUJG010000402.1:0-5530 GCA_043765355.1 Acidobacteriaceae bacterium
AAGTATTAAAAACTACTTCGCCGGAGCATTCGCCTTTAGCGCCGTAGCCTTTGCCTCGGAAGACTCGGCCGTCTTCGAGTGCAAGGATCGCTTGCATTGGATCTCCTGAGAGTGGATTTCATAAAGTGTAGCAGGACTGCGCTGTGGATTTCTGTGAAAGATTTTAGAGTCAAAGTCCTTAAGATCTTCGCCGAGTGCATGGGTCAAGGACCTCAGGAGATGATAAGCATCGACAAGCGCATCGCTCGGCACAAACTCCTCGTCAAGCTGGAAGTGGTCTTGCACCGATAAAAGCCCGGTGACTATGCACCAGCGACACACTAGCATCGGCAAATCTCGAAGGTATGCGCGTCTCTGGCCGTTTTGCTGGTAGCTTGTCCTATGTGGAAGCCTCATGTATTCCTGCATGCTCTGGGATGACGAGTGTGCTACAGCGGAGCCCAGGCCGTAGAAGAACTCGTAATCGGTCCAGAGGCCTTCGCCTCCATGCTTCCTTTCAAGCACCCTTACAATTTCGCGGAGCGACTTTCCGGACCAGCCTTGCGTTTCGCCGAATTTGTAACTTAAATTCTTCGCAGCTCGACCGTACCTGCCGGCAGCGGCTTTCCATACTAGCCACTGCTTGCCACGTCGGTCTTTCATTGATCTCACCATTCCGACGCTCATATTGCGTCGCGCGGTCGTATCGTAGGCGAGGTACCTTTCAGTGAGAGCCGCTCGATCCGTGCGGATGTACAAATCTAAAACGCATGCCTCGAAGATACAGCGAGAGATCGCCAACGCGTCTTGAAAGAAATTGGAGGCCCAAAGCTCGCGAGTCGCACCGAGGGACTTCAATATTTTGAGAAGAAGAAATACGATAAGTGAAGGTCGGGGTTGGTCGATTTAATTCTTCGCGAAATGCGCTGTATATCCCGTTGCAGCCGCTTTCCCACGTCGAGACTAGAGTCAAAGTACTCTAACTCTTTCCCGCGACTGCTCACCGCAGCCGTCCCAGCTTCTCCATCGGCCAATATCCGAAGACAGCTTTGCCGTAGATGAAGCGTTCGTTCACCGCGCCAAAATCGCGGCTGTCGTCCGACATCGTGCGATGGTCGCCGAGTACGAAGAAGCTGTTGGCCGGAACGACCACCTCGTTGTACGACCGGGCGTCGGCATAGTCGTTGGGAACGTAGTCTTCGTCGAGCGGCTCGCCGTTCACGATGACCTGGCCGTTCTCAATGCGAATGCGGTCGCCTGCGATGCCAATGACACGTTTGATGTAGCTTTTCGAAATATCGCGCGGATAGCGGAAAACAACGATGTCGCCCCGCTGTATCGGCTCCCAGCGATAGACGAACTTATTGACGAAGATCCGTTCCTGATCCTCGAGACCAGGCATCATGCTGGTGCCCTCAACCTTCACCGGCTGATAGAGGAATACGATAATAAAAGCGGAAATCGCAAGCGAAACCAACAGATCCCGCGCCCAGACCGCCACGACCGGCAACGGACGTGGAGCGGGTTTAGTTGAGCCCGGGGGAGTAAGCGCAGCAGACGTGAGACCAGGCGGCGTAGCGGGCAACGCATCGGTCGTCAGATTGGACGGCACACTTCTCAGTGCTTCAGGCCGCACTTCAGACGGCGTGTCAGACGGCACATCGGGCATCGTGTCCCCATTCTATCCGACCTTTGCATTTGCCAAACAGCCGCCTTTGCCCGTACAAACAAATGGAACTCCAAAATCGCAAATCAGACTCGAAATCAGATTCAAAAAATGACCGACTATTCCATCTTCCCGAAGATCAACGCCACCCTCAACGGATGTAGCGCCGTGCTGCTCGTCGCGGGCCGCGCGCTCATTGCCCGGGGCAAGATGGCGGCGCATCGCGCGGTTATGTTGGCCGCCTTCGCTACCTCTTCCCTTTTCTTGGTGTCATACCTCTACTACCACTGGCCTCATCATGGCGGCATCGTATATTTCCACGGCACGGGATGGCTGCGGATTCTCTACTTCACTATCCTGATCTCGCACACGATCCTGGCCGTCATCATTGTGCCCATGGTGCTGATCACGCTGAGCCGTGGATTGCGCGGCCAGTTCGACCGGCATCGCGCCATCGCCCGCTGGACCTTTCCCATATGGCTCTACGTCTCGGTAACGGGCGTAATCGTCTACCTGATGTTGTTTCAGCTCTCCTGAGCCTTTCCGTAGAGACGGGGCCTGCCCCGTCTCTGTACGCGCCACCTGGCTGTCATCTCCGGCGGGGTCGACGGGGGGAAGACGCGACTCGTGTCTCAGCGGGATTCATCACAAACCGGTAGTACGGGCGACACAGACTCCAGGCCGCCTGATTCTGCTATAGTGAGCGTTTCGAAGATAATTCGTCCAGAAGGAGCCCGCGATATGGCTGGCAAAAGCGTAAATAAAGTCATCCTGGTTGGAAACCTTGGCAAAGATCCAGAAATGAAAATGACGCCGCAAGGCAAGCCCGTGGCGAAGTTCTCGCTGGCGACCAACGAGCGCTACAAAGACAAAGATGGCCAGTGGCAGGACCGCACAGAGTGGCACAACATCGTCCTCTGGGAACGCCTTGCGGAAGTCGCTGGCGAGTATTTGAAAAAAGGCGGCAAGGTCTATATCGAAGGTAGAATCCGCACCGACTCCTGGGACGACAAGCAGACCGGTCAGAAGAAATACATGACCAACATCATCGGCAGCGATCTCGTGCTGCTCGGCGGTCGCGGCGAAGGCAGCGAGCACGCCGGCAGTTCACGCGGATCTTCAACGTCTTCGTCTGCAGGCGGTAACCATTTTGACCAGAGCGCGCCCGAGCCCGAGCACGCCCCGGTTGGCAATTCTCCGATTACCGACGAAGACATACCGTTCTAGCCGAAATGGTCGCGTAGGGACGGGCACCCGCGCCCGTCCCCAGCTCGGCCACTCGGCCACTCTATCGAACGATAGGTCAGGTCTGTCCAATACTCAGCAGCAACCCCAGTTGTTCGCGGATGTCTTCTACAACGGACGTAGGCGCAACGTCCACGAAGCGGGTGTCGCGAGCGCGCCAGTCGACGTTTTTGATCGCGTCAGACAGCACAACGCCGCTGACTTTCAACCCAACTGGTAGGACCACCTCGAAAGGGTAACCCTTCTGCTGGCTCGTGATCGGAGCGACAATCGCCAAGCCGGTTGGACGGTTGTAGCTCGCGGGCGAGAGCACGATTGCCGGACGCCATCCCGCATGCTCGTGACCGGTTCGGGGATCGAGGTCGATTTTGATGAGGTGCCCGGTGTCGGGAACGTAGGAGTTTCTCACCATACTTCGCGGCCTCTCGGTTTACCCCAATCCTGTTCGGCATGCAGATTCTGAGGCGTGATGCGCGCGACCAAGTCGCGCAACCTGAGTTTCGGCATCGCTGGCTCGATCGAAATTCGGCCATCTTCCACGTGGATTTCGAGTTCATCTCCGGCGTGGATCTCAGCCCGATCGAGAACCGTCTTCGGGATACGCACGGCGTGGCTGTTGCCCCATTTGACAAGCTGGACCTTCATCTTCGGCATTTTTGAAGTATATACTCATGTATATACATTTACCAAGAGACACGCGTCGCGCTTTTTGGCGTATGCTTTTTCAAGGAGTCACTGATGACCTTCCTTGCCGATCGAACCTGCATCCCATGCCGCGGCGGTGTCCCTTCACTCAAGGGGAAAGAACTGTCCGACGTTCATCGTCAACTAGACAGTCCCGCGCAGTGGAGGATCATCGATGAGCATCATCTCGTGCGCAGCTACAAATTTCCCGACTTCAAATCTGCTCTCGCCTTCGTAAATCGAGTGGGAGAACTGGCCGAGCAACAAGGCCATCATCCAGATATTTTGTTGGGGTGGGGCAAGGTCGAGATTACGATCTGGACGCACGCCGTCGATGGGCTAACCGAGTCGGATTTCATTCTGGCCGCGAAAATCGACCAATTGCATTAGAGGAGTGAGGTACAGAAAATGAAGATCAAGGGGAACAAATCCGAACCTGCGGCGGTCAGGTCGCGGCTCCGCCCAATCGTCGCGGTGACCGACGGAGTATTGGTACATCAAGGCATTCCGCAACCCGGCCTCGATCTTCGCAAGGCGTCTCACGACGACCGCGAGGAACGAATGCGGCATTTGCAAGGGGCGCTGAAGCCGCGTTAACTCTCTCCGCTTACGCGGCCCCGCTCCGCCGTATCGACATTCCCCACCACACTGCCGGAATCACCATCAACATACCCGAAACGCTGGCCACACTTCGGGCCGCGAATCCCCAATCGACGAAGCGCCCGGCCAGATACGCTCCGGCGGCAATCGTGAACATGCAGAGGCCGAGGTCGGCGGCAAATACGCGTCCGCGAAACTTGTCTTCACTTTGCATCTGTAAGAGCGTCGTCGAAAATACCCACACCATCGCGCTGCCAAAATGCGCCACGGCTACACACAAGCACGCCTGCCACAGATGACCAGCCACGCCGAGCAGCGCGTATCCGACAGCCGCTCCGAGATATCCCCAGAAGATTGCGACTTCCAGCCGACGCTTCAAATGGCCCGCCCACGGAGCGGTCACGAGTGGCCCGAGCAGCGCGCCCAGTCCGCGAGCGCCGAGTAGCAGGCTCATGCCGAGAAACGCTCCGCGTTCGGGAGCCATTCCGCGCCAGCGGACGGCAAATTCGTTTTGTCCCATTACCGTGAACAACACCCAACCGGGACCGATGATCAGGTTGCCGAACTTCACGAAAACGGTGGCGCGCAATCTCGCCTCGGACTTGACGTAACGGAAGCCCTCCGTGATCGGCGAGAAATCCATCAACTCTTTCGCCTGAAACGCGCGCGAGCCCTCGGCATGAGGCTCGACAAAACTCATCCTCCAGATGAGCAGGGCTGAAACCACAAACGACAGCGCATTGAGCGAGAACACTGCATCGCGGCCGAGAAAGGCCGCTACCAAGCCTCCGAGCGCCGCGCCGACCATCAGGTTGACCGACCAGGTCGTCGAGGCGAGCGTGTTGGCGACCACAACGTCTTCGCGCGCGACGATGTTTGGAATCACGGAATTCCGTGCCGGTTCAAAAAAAGCGACCAGCAGTGTCTCTGCCATGAGCAGCGGATAGACGAGCCATACATTTTGTTTCGAGCGAATCAGTAGCATGCAAAGAACGATTGCCGTGCGTCCGATATCGGTCGCGATCATGACGTGTTTGCGGCGCAGGCGATCGTTGATCACGCCGGCCATTGGACCAATCAGCGTCTGCGGCAGAACTTGCAGCACCAGTGCGAGGGCGACTGATCCGGCGCGTCCAGTGAGTTGCAGGAGCAGGTTGTAAATCGCGAGCGTATAGAACCAGTCGCCAATCTCGCTGACAACCTGCGCGAGCCAGAGGCGGCGAAAATTCCGGTTCGCGCGCAGCAGTCGCACATAGGAGGCGAACGATACCGGACTAACTTCCAGTTCTGGGCTAGGTTCCATGCAGGTGTGACATCGGGATTTCACAGCATACCGGATCGGCCCAAACGCCGCAC
>JAYUJG010000403.1:0-3933 GCA_043765355.1 Acidobacteriaceae bacterium
CGATTCGCCTTCAGCTGGCTTTCCATCTCCAGCATCGGTGCGGTTTTTGGATCAAGCGACGCAACCGGTGCCGGGTCCGTATTGGCATTGCTCGGGTGATTGTTCAGGTCGGCGACGATCCGCGCGCGTGTCGCCTCGACCCGGGCTATCTGGTCTTTCGTCTTGCGGACGTCGGGATGTTTGTCCGTGTAGTGCGAAGTCAAGTCCGACAGCTGGGCCTTCAGCGCATCCAGTTCCTTGTCAATAGCAGCCAATCCAGCTGCCCCAGCTTCTCCCGGCTTCGAACCTGTGTTTACCGCCCGATATTGATTGAGCAGCGATTCCAGATAGGTGTTCTGCTGCTTGGCCCGGTTCAGGGAATCCTGGTTGGCTTGGACCTGACTTTGCAGCCCCGTCAGAATCTGCAGATTGCTCTGCGTCTGGGTGGGCAACTCCCCGAGATGCTGATCTTTGAACACCCGCAACTTCGCTTCCTGTGCCGTCAGCTTCGCCCGTGCCTGATCGAGTTGGTCTTCAAGGAAGCTGGTCGTGTTCTCGGAGCGCTTTTGCCGCTCTTCGATATTTTCGGTGATGAACAGGTTCGCCAGTTCGCTCGTCGCTGCCTGCGCCATCTTCGGATCGCGGCTCGCGTAATAGATATTGAAAGCGGAAAGCTTTCGGTCGTCGCCGTGCGACAGTTCGATCTCGATGTCCTTGCGCATGATCTCCACCAGATCATCAGGGCTCTTGTGCTTGCGTTCCTTGGCATAAAGACCGAGCGAGTCGATGATGCGCAGAAGGCGCGTACGGCTCAGTATCTGCTGGGTAATACTGTCGAGCTGATGCTGAATGTCGCTGTCGATGTTCGACGCCACATATTTTTCCGGAACCGAGGGCTGCTCCACCAGAATCAGCGTGCCCGAGCGGTAGGTCGAAGGAATCAGCCAACTCGCTCCCCACACCAGCATCCAGCCACAGAAAAACGGCACCAGAAATTGCCACCGTCGGCGGCGAACCATCCCCTTGATGTCGCTAAACTCGATCGCTATGCCCGATTCTTGTAATTCTTCGTCCATGATTGCAGTCCTGCGCCTACATCCCTAAAGGTTTCGCCCACTGATACGACAGCGTCACAAAAAACCGGTTCCTATGCGCCTCCTGCGTCGGCGCTGGACTATTAAAAAATTGCTGCTGGAAGTCGTGGCTGTACCCCATCCGAAACCCGATGCTCTTTCCTACGTTACGCTCCACCGAGACGCCTGCGGAAGTCAAATTCGCCGAAGCCGCACTGGATGTCGTCGGTGCCGCCAGCACCTGGTTCGCACCGTGAATGACGTTCAACAACGCCGCCCAGCCCGGAACCAGCTGACGCCGGAAGTTGCCGTATACGCTCTGCAGCCGGACCGTGCCCAAAACACCGCCGCCGTCGCTGATCGTCCGCGAATACCCCCCCGAAACGCTCGTCCGCTGGTCCCGCCAGCCCGCTTCCGCCCCGCCCGCCACCGACCACTTACTCGGCTGCGGTGCCACCCCTCCAACACCTAGACCCTGGTTTTCCGAATACTGCGGGCCGACGAAACCACTCACCGTCAGGTGATTGGAAAGACTCAATGTATTGACCGCGAGAAAATTGTGCACCCGGGTCTCGCCACCGCCCGGGCTAAAAGCGATCCGGTCAAAACGGTAGCTCACCCCGCCCCAATCCTGCTTTACGATCCGGTGCAGCCAGAACGCCGATCCCGACGCGGTTTCTGAATCGATCAACTGCGTCGCCGGAGTTCCGGCCGGAGGTTTCGGAACACTGCTGAAATGCAAATCATAAAACGACCCGCTCGCTCCGGCCAGATCGTTGAGCGCAAAGTGATAGTTCGCTTCCACGGTCGTCGCGCTCGCCCTTTGCGTGGCCAGAGGAGTAATCAGACTGGCGTTCGGGCCGCCCGATCCAGGAACAATTCCCCCGCTGCCTCCATCAAAGAACCCGGTCGTCAAAGAAAAGTTTTCCGCCACCCGCAAATTCACGTGCGGACTCAGCCGGTACTGGGAATCGAAATTCAGGTTATGCGATCCCTGATTCTGGCTCGTCAATTTCTGATTCACCGTCAATCCGCCCGCGTACCCCAGCGTCCAGCGTGCGCGAGAAGACGTTTCCTCGATCCTGAAATTCGCAAAGATGGTTTCGCTGGTGTTGCTGTGCGCGCCTTGCGAAAGCAGCAGCGGGTTGTCGTCGTATGTGGCACCCACATTCAAGCCGCCGCGCAGGTAATTCGATTTTTCGGACTCCGACAGAAAAGCCGTCGTAAATCCCTTCCCTCCCAGCAGTGCTGGGATCTGCGGCAGATCCTTGCTGGTGTCGTCCGTGCCCACATCGCCCTGCATTCCCGCGATCCCAGACAGGGGTGCCGCCGGAGCCGACCTTCCCGCATCGTCGCCCGTACTTTGGGTGGGCGCGCTTTGCGGCGGATTTTGTCCGAACGAAGCCACCTGCATCCCAGCCACCAGCCACCCGATCATCATCGTTATCGCTGCCAAGCGTCGAAGGGTCATCGCCATTGCTCGAAAAACCAGCACTACGGAACCACCACCGTGTCGCCCGCCTGCAGACGCACGTTCTGCTCCGAACTCTTGCCCTTGATCACGTCTTTATAGTTAAACGGCAGTCGTTGCTGCGTTCCATCCGCACCCTGCCGCAGCACGTAGACCGTCTTCTGCTTGGCGAAGTCCTTAAATCCCCCCGCCATTGCGATGGCGTCGAGCACGCTAGTCGAACTCGTCAACAAATAGGCGCCCGGACGAGCCACCATCCCCAGAATATTCACCTTCTGACTCTTACTATCGGTGACGATCACCGTCACTTCCGGCTCCGAGATATAGCTTTGCAGACGCTTGGTGATCTCCTGTTCCAGTTGCTTCGGCGTCTGCCCGCCTGCCTGCAATTCTCCTACGAGTGGCAACGAAATCTTTCCGTCAGAGCGCACCGGAACCGAACGCGAGACATCCGGCTCTTTCCAAACATTGATGGCCAGGACGTCGTTTGCGCCAATCACGTAGGAACTATCCGAGGCGCTGGCCGAACGCGCCGCGCCCGCGCCGTCGGCGGTCTTCGCATCTGCTGGCTTGTCGTTTGCCAGCTTGCCGTTAGCCTGCTTACTCTCTGCCGGCTTGTCCCCGGTGGCGGGCGCCGGAGATTGCGGCGCGGACCCGGATTGCGCAAACGCCGCGACGGACAACACCATGGCAAGCGTCATGGGCTTCGTGATTCGATGGACTGTCCTGAGTTGCATCATAGGGAAGGCCTCTCTAGACGGGTTCAACGACAAACCGTTCAATCCTAGCCTCTTCATGCCACAACCTTCAATCGTTGAGGACTCCACAAAAAACATTCACGGCCCGCGGGGGAAACTTGTTTCGCATCTACTTCGCATGCCGCATCTGGTCGACGCCCAACAGCCGCGCATATTCCGCGGGCGGCGCCATATGATACTCCTGAATCTTGTAAAGCAATGCCCGATAACTTACATTCAGCAATCGAGCCGCCGCCTTCCGATTCCAGTTGGTCTGTTCGAGCGCGTGCGCGATCGCTCCCCGCTCCGCTTCCCCTTTTGCGTTTCTTACCAGCAACTTAAGAGACGACCGCTCTTCCGAGCGTTGAGCGCCCGAAGACTGTACGCCCGGTTTCCCGTGACCGTTTCCACTCCCAATTCCGCTCCCGGTTTCGTTCTGGACCTTCGCCGCCGACGACCCCGGTCGCGAATGCAATTCCTGCATCGCCGCATCTTCATCGCCGTGGGCCAGAAAGCGCTTGGCAAAGTTCTCCAGTTCGCGCAGGTTGCCCGGCCACGCATACTGCTGGCAGGCATCGAGCAGCGTGCTCGAAAAACGCGGAGCTGGGACCCCGTAGCGCCGCGTCAACCGGTTCATCAAGTGCCCGAGCAGCAGCGGAATCTCTTTGTGCCG
>JAYUJG010000404.1:0-4612 GCA_043765355.1 Acidobacteriaceae bacterium
TTGCCTTGGTATCGGGTTTGGCCGCGCAGGCGGCGATCTCGTCGCCATTCGCTCCCGACGCCGTGGCAATGGCCTTCAATTTTTCGTCCGCGTTCGCAGCCGTGATATTGGTCTGCTCGTCAAACGTCTTCTGGATAAATTTCCAGATTGCATCGTTCACCGCCGGTCCCGATGAAGTTCGTCCCAAGCAATCGACGTAGTCGGCCGCCTTCTCGGCCCAGTCATGCGCCGGAAGCGGGAAATTCTGAAAAATAAAATGCACGTCCGGCTCCTGCGCCAGCAGTTGTTCCATGACCGGCGCAGCCTTTTGACAGTGCGGACACTGCATGTCGCTGAACTCGACAATCGTCACCGCGGCCTTCGACGGTCCCTTGGCGGGTCCCGTCACGCCTTTTTCCAGTTTGGCGCGGGCATCGTCAAAGGGCTTGGTGCCGAAGGGAAACACGTCTCCCGAGATGGCAAACTTGCCGTCGGCGCTCACCAACAGGCGCGTCGGCACCGAGCCCTGCGGCCCGGTCATCGTGATCAAAACTTCCGCCAGCCCCGCGATCTCAGAGGGATGAATGTCTACCACCTTCCACGTCATCGTGGAATCGTAACCCTTCATCTGAAACAGGAACGAGTTGACGGTGTCTTCGGAGGGAAGGGTCGTCGTGCCGCCGGGGGTGGACGAAGGCGCGTCTGGTTTAGCTGCGGACTTTGCTGCGGCGGCGGGTTGGGTTTGAGCGAGAGCGATGCTAGACGACAAAAAGGCGGCGAGTAGTGTGCGATGAATGAGTGTCATATTTTGAAATTGGATTGGAAACTGATTGTCACAAAAACCGCTGGCCTTGTCATTTCCGCATAGATCTCGGTGCCCCAGGTTCGCGCCCGTCTTTTGGGCGCAAACCTGGAAAATATGTCATTCCGACTTGGCCGCGATCGGAAATCTTCTGCCGTAACCAAAGGCCTTGGCGGAAATCTTGATTCCGGGAGCCGCCTGCTGGCGTTTGTATTCGCTACGCTCGACCATGCGAATCACTCGCTTCACCAACTCGGGATCGAAATTGCGCGCGCGGGCAATCTGCTCGGCTGAATCTGACTCTTCTACGAAATCCTCGAGGATCGCATCGAGCACGTCATAGGGCGGCAGGGAGTCGGAATCCTTCTGATCTGGGCGAAGTTCGGCTGACGGCGGCTTCTCGATCGTGGCCCTGGGAATTACATTGCTCCGCGAGTTCACGTAGGCACACATGCGATACACCAGCGTTTTTGGTACATCCGAAATCACGGCGAGTCCGCCGACCATATCGCCATAAAGGGTGCAATAGCCGACTGCCAATTCGCTCTTGTTGCCGGTCGACAGGACCAGCGCGCCAAACTTATTGGACATCGCCATGAGCAGCATTCCGCGTGCACGGGGCTGAATGTTTTCTTCGGTTACATCTTCGGGCAGGCCTTTGAACACGGGACCGAGGGTGTGGAACGCGGCATCATAAATCTCGCGAATCGAAAGCAAATTAAATTGAATCTTCAGATTCGCGGCGAGCTCTTGGGCGTCACTAATCGACCCTGGCGACGAGTACGGCCCCGGCATTCCGACGCCGATCACGTTCTCCGGCCCCAGCGCATCGACCGCGATCGCCGCCGTCAGCGCGGAATCGATGCCACCGCTGAGTCCGATGATCGCCTTCTCGAACCCGCATTTATGCACATAGTCGCGCGTGCCCAGAACCAGGGCTTCATACGCGCTGGCTTCTTCACCGGCGATCTGCGGGTGCATGTCACCGGTAAGTTTTACGGAATCGAAATAGATGAGGTCTTCCTCGAACGATTTGCCCTGCGCGATCACGCGGCCATCGGGCGCGATCACCAGACTCGATCCGTCAAAGACCAGGCTGTCGTTGCCCCCCACCTGATTCACCATCGCAACCGGCACTTTCTGATTGCGCGCAATCGCGGTCAGCATATCGCGGCGAAGTTCGCGCTTGCCCAGCCAAAACGGCGATGCAGAAATATTGAGCACAAAGTTTCCGCCGGCCCGCACCAACTCATCGACGGGATCGATCCCATAGAGCCGCCGGTTCCAGAAACGCTTGTCGTTCCAGGCGTCTTCACAGATGGTCAAGGCCATCTGGCTGCCGGAAAAACTGAAGAGCTGCTGGCTTTTGGCGGGAGCGAAATTCCGCATCTCGTCAAATACGTCATATGTCGGCAGCAACATTTTCGACTGAATGAAATCGACTCGCCCCTCGCGCAACAAGGCGGCGGAGTTCATGACCTTCTTGCCGGAATCCGCGTCCGCAGGGGTTACAGTGCCGCAGATGACGGCAATGCCAAGCGTCTCGGCGGCGATTTTCTCGATCGCTGCGCGACTTCGCGCAATGAACGAAGGTCTTTCAACGAGATCGCGCGGCGGATAACCGGAGACGGCAAGTTCCGGAAAAAGAATCAGGCTGGCGCCGGCACTTCGCGCCCGCTGTGCGAATAGGATGATCTTAGCGGCGTTGCCAGAGAAATCCCCCACGGTGGGGTTGATCTGGCCGAGAGCAATCTTCACATCTCTAGTGTAAATCTATCGAAACAATCGGGCCATTGAGACAATCGGATCATCGGGTGATCGGGTCGTCTGAAAACCGATGTCATCTCGATACCCGATCACCCGCTGACCAATTCGGCCCCGGATCGCCGCGCGGATCGCTCGGTTGCGGCGCTGCAATCGGAGCGGTTCGATTCGAGTTCGGAAGCGTAGATTCCGGCATTTCTTCTCCCGGACGCCGCAACGTCGGAGCGTTCGCGGGATGCTCGTCCTGCTTCCTGGCAACGGTGGGCGCTCCCCCATCGATTTCTTTGTCGACACGCACGATCTTCTGCCCATCGACCTTCATGGTCTCGACCCGCACCACCTCGTCGCCGACAAAGCGAACAAAATCCACGTCGTGCGGAGGCAGACCGAAAATCCATTCTTCATACTCCACCTCGTCGGCATGTTCGCGCACTTTCTTCGGCGGGCGTCCCTTGGCGTAGATCACCATCTCGTGATTCATTCCGACGAGAACGTGGTGGCTCTTGATCGCTTCTTTAACCTGTGGAGAAACGGTTTCAAGATAGGCGTCGAGCGCGGATTTGGAATCGAAATCGAATACGGGACGCAGCAGTTCTTTTAGCTCTGGCCCGGCGATCTCCGGTACATATTTATCGAAGTAGAGGTCCACGAACGATCCCCGGGCGTTGGCGGATGAATCCGATGGCGCAATCGGCGTGGATGCGTTCGCACCTTGAATCTGGATGCGCTGATACCACTTCTGCTTCTTGACTGGGCCGCCATTGATCTCGAAGCGGATGTGATCGTCTTTAATCACAACGTCACTGATACGGGCGCGGTCGCCGGGTTTCGCCGCCGGTCCCCAGAGCGCCATCAAATGCTGCAGTTCAGCGCCGGTGGGAGAGACGACTCCGTTCTTGAGTTTTAATCCGGTTTGCCCCATCGGAAAATTGCACCGGATATAGACCAGATCTTCATCGAAGGCATGGACAATCTCTTCGCGAGTTTGCTTGGAAATTTTTGACGGCGCAGTATTGCCGGCGAGCGCAAGCGAGGACAAGGTAAAGAGAATCGTCAAGAGTCGAGAGTGAACGGAAAACACATGGGAATACAGCATAGAACACCCCGGGGGCCGACTGGGGTCATTATAGACCCGCTCCTTTCACCGATGCTGAGAAGGGATGCACAAGTTTTTGTATCGATTCTCGGTTGCGAAATTCACCCCGGGCGGTTATAGGTACACGCCGCGACCAGGGGGAACCCCCGGTGTGGGTACTTCGGTAACGGTCAGATGTACTTTGAGCACCTGAGGTAACCACGGCAAACGCCCTTAGAATAGATAGCAGGACGGACCAGCACTCCCCCGCGCCTGGGCCGACAGGATTGCCTTTTGCCCTTGAAGCTGCCCATTCCCGCGCGCATTCCGCTGCTCTACGTCATCCTCGGCGTACTGCTGGCGATCAGCGTTCTGCCCATGTATTTTTACTCGGCGCAGATCGAGACCATGAATCGGGAACGCCTCAAAACCAACGAAATGTTGCTGCAAAACACGGTCACGCGATCGCTGGCAGACGACATTTCTCAGCATCAGGAAGCGCTGCGCATGATGCTGGCCAATTTGTCGTCGTCGATCCAATTGATGATGCTGGCCAACACCGGCGGCAACGACCTCAGCGCCCAGCAACTTCTGACGCCAGAGTTGCGGGCGATGCTGGAAACTTTTGTTTCGTCGTCCAACGACATTGCTTACGCCACGCTGCTCAATGCCGAAGCCAAAGGCGTCTCCGCCGGCCGCATCGAACCCGACGCCTTTCTGCAACGCGAATTGGAGCGCGCCTATCAGGCCGCCCGAGAAGGGCGCATCTATAGCGGACAGCCCTTGATGGTCGGCAGCGGAAAATCAGCCCACACCGTCATGCTCGTCAGCTCGCCGATCATGTATGACAAACGCTTTCTCGGCATGATTGGATCGGTCGTCGACATGGACTACCTGATCCGCCGTCTGCAGCAAGTCAGCCTGACCGGATTGATGCCCTACGTCGTCGATAGCCAGGGACGACTGGTGGCCGCAGCGACTGCGCAATATGC
>JAYUJG010000405.1:0-1886 GCA_043765355.1 Acidobacteriaceae bacterium
TGTCGCAGCCGGAGCTGATCCGCGGTGTTCATCACGATTATCTGCAAGCCGGCGCCGAGATTGTTGAGACCAATACTTTCGGGGGAAACAGTTTTCGTCTGGCGCGCCATAGTCTCGAAGACCGCGTGCGCGACATCAATATCGCCGGCGCTCACGTTGCCCGCGAAGCGGCCAAGAGCTTCGATGTATGGGTAGCGGGGTCGATCGGGCCCCTCGGTGTTCGCATCGAGCCTCTAGGCAAGACTTCGTTTGAAGAGGCGCGGACGGCGTTTCGCGATCAGGCTGCCGCGCTGATTGAGGGTGGCGTGGATTTGCTGATGCTCGAAACGTTCGGCTACGTCGAAGAGTTGCATCAGGCAGTGCTGGCGTGCCGCGATGTGGATGCGAACATTCCCATCGTCGCGCAGGTCACGATCGACGAAGACGGCAATTGCCTCGATGGCGCCGACCCTGAGGCTTTTGCCGCCCGACTGTCGAGTTGGAATATCGACGTCATCGGCATCAACTGCAGCGTCGGTCCGGTCGCCATGCTCGACGCGATCGAACGCGTGCGCGCCGTCACTTCCCTTCCCCTGGCTGCGCAGCCAAACGCCGGCATGCCACGCTCGGTGGAGGGACGGAATATTTATCTCTGTTCGCCGGAATACATGGCGAGTTACACGCGAAAATTCGTGACTGCGGGCGTTCAGCTCATCGGCGGATGCTGCGGCACGACGCCCGATCACATCCGCGCCATGAAATCGGCATTGCGTGTCCGTGACGCCCGCGGCAAGACTGCGGTTACGGAGGCAATTCATTCCGGCTCCGCGCCCCTAGCTCCGGCGAGTGTTCCGATGGCCGAGCGTTCGCGCCTTGGCGCCAAGCTCGCGGCCGGCGAATTTGTAACCATGGTCGAGATCGTGCCGCCCAAGGGCATCGACATCCGCAAGGAAATCGAAGGCGCAAAGTTCGTTAAGTCGGTCGGCGTTGACGCGGTGAATATTCCGGACAGCCCGCGCGCCTCAGCGCGCATGAGCAATCAGGCGCTGTCGCTGCTGATGCAGCAGGCGGTTGGAATCGAAGCCATCCTGCACTACACATGCCGAGACAGAAATGTTTTGGGCATTCAGTCCGATCTGCTGGGCGCTGCAGCTACGGGGATTCGCAACTTGATCTGCATTACGGGCGATCCGCCGAAAATGGGGAATTATCCCGATGCCACGGCGGTGTTTGACGTAGATGCGATCGGACTCGTGAATATCGTCCACAACCTGAACCGGGGATTGGACATTGGCGGTAACCCAATCGGCGCCGGAACCGGCTTTGTCATTGGAGTGGGCGCGAACCCAGGGTTGCCCAACCTGGACGAAGAGATCAAGCGCTTCGAGTACAAAGTGCAAGCCGGAGCGGAATACGTGGTCACGCAGCCGGTGTTTGATCTTAGTCTGCTGGAGAATTTCCTGAGGCGCATTGAGCAATTTCGGATTCCAGTGGTGGCTGGAATCTGGCCGCTGGTTAGCGCCCGCAACGCTGAGTTTATGAAGAACGAACTCCGCGTTTCGGTGCCCGACGAGATCCTGAACCGCATGACCAGCGCCGCAAGTCCAGAAGCGGCTCGCGAAGAAGGCGTGGCCATCGCGCGGGAAATGCTGACGGCGCTCCGCGACCGGGTGCAAGGCGCGCAGATCAGCGCTCCCCAGGGACGATACTCGTCGGCGGTCGATGTTCTGGAGGCGCTGGGTACAAAACGGCCGGCCTCGGTATAGTTTTGGGAACGCTCCTGCCCAACAAATTTACAAGATTCGACTATTTCGCTGGACATTTCTCTCCGCAAGCGGCATTACAATAGAGACAGGAGCAAGTGAATTGGTAAAGTTTGAAGATTGCCTCGAGCGTCTCGAGAAAAT
>JAYUJG010000406.1:0-5711 GCA_043765355.1 Acidobacteriaceae bacterium
ATGTCGAGCGCGTGCAAACGCTGATGATAGGTGTGGGTCGCGTCCTTACTCATGGCGACGACATAAATTGTTCCATGGAGGCCCGCCGTGCGGTCGATCACCGGAGTGGAAGTAACACCAATTTCCGGACTAACTTGTCCACAACCGCGGCTGTCCGAGGGAACTTCGCCGGAGGCGAGAGTGGTCATATGCCAAAGATTCGATCCGGAGTCGGCGTCAAATCCGTAGACCGTGCCGTGTTCGCTCGCCACAAGCAGCACGTTGTGAGTAACGCCCGAAATACTCAGCGCGGGAATATATAGGGGCTGCGCATCCACGCGGCCGTCCGCTGGGATTGTGAATAACTTGCCGAATGTTGCTGCATTCACGTTCCTTATCGTCAGTGTGGCCTCGCTCGGATTGCGGCCAGTTCGGAGATTGTCGTTGTGATAAGTCAAAACGCCATGAAACACCGGCGCGGCGCCCGCCACCACTTCGCGGCGTAAGATCAATGGCCAAGCGATCGACAGAAGGACAATGACAGCAGAAAGCGCCACCATGCGCGTAGCGAGTGCTTGTTTCATAACCCACCTCAGAATTGGGGACAAGATAAGAATTTCGAACCATTGTCATCAGATTCGAAACGAATTGGCAGACTCACTCAGTCTACCCGAAGGGCACCTATCTCGGGAGCCGAATGTAACACTCAGAAGTACCCCGGGTAAGTGGAAGCGGAGGTCGATATTGGTTTAAGCCTTCAGTCGTGCTGGAGACTGGTGCCAGTAAAATGGGCAAAGCCCTTGACGGAACCTACCCGTCAAGCAGTATTGTGGACTCACCACCGGACAGCCGCCCGAAGTTGTGGGAAGGGAATCGCGGCCACTTTGGCGAAAATAGGGCAGAATGTGGTGAGAATACCAGTCAAAAGGACAAAATTAGCATGGCGATCGCATCAATGAATCCCGCGACCGGCGAGGTTGTGAAGACTTTTGAACCGCTCACGGCAGCGCAAATTGAGCATAAGTTGGAACTGGCAGTTTCGGCGTTCCAAACCCATCGGCGGACTTCGTTCGCAGACCGCGCGGCAAAGATGATGCGGACGGCTGAAATTTTGGAAAAAGAGAAAGACGAGTGCGCTTATCTGATGACACTCGAAATGGGCAAGCCTTTGAAGGCTGCGGTCGCCGAGGCAATGAAGTGCGCCAGCGGATGCCGGTACTATGCGGAGAACGCGGAGAAGTTACTGGCGGACGAAATAGTCGAGACCGGCGCAAAGCGCAGTTTCATTCGTTATCTTCCGATCGGTCCGATTCTGGCCATCATGCCGTGGAATTTTCCGTTCTGGCAGGTGTTCCGCTTTGTTGCGCCCGCGTTAATGGCGGGGAATGTCGGCTTGCTGAAGCATGCTTCGAATGTTCCGCAGTGCGCGCTCAAGATTGAAGACGTCCTCCGCCGCGCCGGTTTTACAGAAGGCGTGTTTCAGACGCTGCTGATCGGCTCGGGACCAGTCGATGGCATTCTGAAGGACCCTCGTGTGGTAGCCGCGACCTTAACTGGCAGCGAGCAGGCGGGGATTCAAGTGGGTATTTCGGCGGCCAAACGCATCAAGAAGGTCGTGCTCGAACTCGGCGGCAGCGATCCTTTCATCGTGATGCCGAGCGCCGATCTGGATCTCGCCGTTGCCACTGCGGTCGATGCGCGGGTGCAGAACAACGGACAGTCGTGCATTGCGGCCAAGCGCTTCATCGTGTCGGAGAAAATTGCCGATGAGTTCGAGCGCAAGTTCGTCCAACGCATGCAGGATTTGCGCATCGGGGATCCGTTCGAGGAGAGCACGCAACTTGGCCCGCTGGCCAATGCCGAAGCCGTTACTTCGCTCGATGCCGACGTCAAGAAAAGCGTCGCCGCTGGAGCTCGCCTGCTGACCGGAGGACATCCCTTGGACCGGCCCGGCAACTTCTATGCGCCCACTGTATTGACCGACATTCCGAAAGACTCGCCGGCATATCAGGAAGAGTTCTTTGGCCCCGTGGCGTCGATTTTCCGCGTGAAGGATGTGGATCAGGCGATTCAGATCGCCAACGACAGCCGCTTCGGGCTGGGAGCGAGCGCCTGGACCAACGATCCGGTGGAAACCGAAAGGTTCATCAACGAACTGGAGGCCGGCATGGTCTTTTTGAACAAGATGGTGGCCTCCGATCCGCGCCTGCCTTTTGGTGGGGTGAAGTATTCCGGTCACGGACGCGAGCTGGCCGCGTTTGGGATCCGGGAGTTTATGAACATCAAGACGATCTGGATTCAGTAGCCAGGCAATGCATTTCCCGAAGTCCACCGACTTTGATAATGTACTCGTGTCATGTCGATCAAGAAAAATGCTGTTCGCAACACAGCCCTCAAACAAAAAGCGCAGTTGATGTCCGGCTCAGAGATCGAACGCACGCTGGTGCGTCTGGCTCACGAGATTCTCGAGAAAAATGGTGGAATCGAAGGTCTGGGATTGGTTGGAATCCGTCGCCGCGGAGTTCCCCTGGCCGAGCGTCTGGGCAAAATGATTCAGCAGGTCGAAAAGAAGAAAGTCCCAGTGGGCACGCTCGATATCACGTTCTATCGCGACGACCTCTCAACCCTCGGCCCCAAGCCCGTGGTGCAGGACTCGGAGATAGGCTTTTCGATCGAGGGCAAGAAGATCGTGCTCGTCGACGACGTACTCTACACCGGCCGCACCACGCGCGCCGCCCTCGACGCCCTTTTTTCCCACGGGCGCCCGAGCCTGGTGCAGTTGCTGGTGCTGATCGATCGCGGCCATCGTGAAATCCCAGTCGAAGCCACGTTCGTAGGCAGAATCGTGCAGACCACGGCCAGCGAAGTAATCGAGGTGAAGTTGGCCGAGATCGACAACGCCGAAAAAGTTCTGCTAATGGAACGGTAAGGTCTTGGTGTCACTGTGTGGTGACGGGGCTCTGCCCCGTCCAGCCGAGCGCAGCTCGGCCATTCTCTAGCCCTTGCTTCGGGCACTCCACTCCGCATCAAACCGCGCCCGATCGTAAAAAGATTTCTGCGTCCCCACCCCTGTCGTGGAAAGCCCAGCATAAAGGTTAGCGCGCCGAACCGCCTCCTGCTCCGGCAGTCCCTCGCCGAGAAACGTGGCGAAGCTCCCGATAAAAGCGTCCCCGGCGCCAGTGCTGTCGATGCTCTTCACGCTGAACGGGGGTACATGCTCCATCTCCGTCCCTTCACTTCCCGCCAGCAGCGAGCCATTTGCCCCGAGAGTAATAATCACCCGCCGAATGCCGCTCGCCAGCAATTTGCTCGCACAGCGCTTGGCATCGTCGAGATTGCGGACCGGCATCCCCGAAATCGCCTCCGCCTCGCTCTCGTTCGGGACAAAATAATCGAGATCGGCGACCGCTTTGATGTCGATAGGCGCTGCCGGCGCCGGATTCAAAATGCAACGGATTCCATTCTTCCGAGCAAACTTAATCGTGTAGTAAACCGTCTCCAGCGGAATCTCGAATTGCAGCACGATGCAGTCGGCGCTCTTCAGCATATCTGCCGCGGCATCGACGTCGGCAGGCTTCAATTCGTCATTCGCGCCTTTGACAACGATGATCCGATTCTGTCCCGAGGGATCGACAAAAATCGGCGCTACTCCGCTGGACACGCCGCTGACCTGCCGCACATGCGTGGCGTCAATCCCAAGCTTTTCGAAATTCTTAATCGTTGACGGACCAAACAGATCGTCGCCAACCCGCGCGACCATGAACACATCGGCCCCGCACAACCGGGCGGCGACGGCCTGATTCGCCCCTTTGCCGCCAAATCCCAAGTCGAATTTCTGGCCGAAGATCGTTTCGCCCGGCTTCGGAAACTGGTCCGAGAACGTAGTCAAATCGACATTGGCACTACCCACAACCGCGATGCGAGGACGCTTTGCCATAGTTTTTCCGTTGCCGCCGGCCATTCTTACGAAAGGTTCACGTTTGAAGTGAGGAAGGCAGAGTCTATTGAGTCGACGGGTGCGTGTCAACTTTTGATGGAGATCAAAAAAATATACGTGCCGTGGATGTCAGAAGATTGTCCCAAGCCCAATTCAAGATGCTGCATAACTGGATCGTGAGGAACTCCACGAAGAGTTCGAACAGTGGCTCAAGAAAGCACAGAATTAACTAGCCCATGGTCGATCATCCATCTTAAGTATAAGAGCCGTGTCAAACCACGTCGCGACCGCGGTCCTTGGGCCTTCGTGACGACGAGTAAGAAAGAGTGCTCATTCATCTGGCATCTGTCCGCGCTCTTGGGTATTCTCATGACATGGCTACGGTGTCACTGTGCGATCTCTTAGGCTCGACCGTCTACGACGCTTCCGGCGCCGCATGTGGTCGCGTGCGCGAGGTCGCTCTGACTCCGCAAGAGGATCGTACCCGCGTGTCTTCCCTGATCGTGAAAACACCCAAGGGCAACCGCATTTTGCCTTTGACCGCCGTTTCTGCAATCAACGGCGGCATTCGTGCCTCGACGGCGGTCGCGGACTGGATGGCGGCGGAAAATTCCGAAGGCCTTTTCCTGTTGAGCCGCGATTTGCTCGATCAGCAGGTCATCGATGTGCACGGCCGCAAGGTAGTCCGCGTGAACGACGTCGATTTTCACCACGACAACGCACAGAATCGGTCGGTCTTAAAAGTTGGGGGAGTGGATGTGGGCGCGCGCGGAGCCGTCCGCCGCCTGCTCAAGGGCATGGTTCCAGCGGCCGCGCTCAGGGCGTTGCTTGCGCGCGTCCCGCCGCGTGAGATTCCGTGGGACTTCGTCGACCTGATCGAGACCGACCCCGCCCGCCGAGTGAAGCTGAAAATTTCCCACGAGCGGTTGGCGCGGCTCCATCCTGCCGACATCGCCGACATCATCGAAAGCCTGGCTCCCGATGAGCGCGAAGCGGTCTTCGAAACCCTAGACGAAGGCGTCGCCGCCGGCGCCCTGGAAGAACTCGATCCCAAAGTACAGAAATCGGTGCTGGAATCACTCGATTCCGATCGTGCCGCCGACATTGTCGAGGAGATGGAACCAGACGCCGCCGCCGACCTTTTGGGCGACCTCTCGGATGAAAAGACTGAAGAAATCCTGGTGCAGATGCAGCCCGAGGAGCGCCAGGAAGTCACCGATCTGCTCGAGTTCAAAGAAAATTCCGCCGCTGGCCGTATGACCACGGAATACATTGCGCTTCCGGTGACGGCCACGGCCAACGACGCCATCGAAACCATGCGCACCTTTGAAGGCCGTATGGAAAATATGAGCACGATTTACCTGACCGATTCCCACGGAACCCTCGCGGGCGCGGTCCCGCTGGTGAAGATTGTTCTAGCGCCAGCATCGACTCCGCTGCTGGCTCTGGCCCAGGAGCCCCTGATTTCGTGTCACAAAGACGCCAAAGAAAAAGAATTTGCGGAGCTATTCGATAAATACAATCTGCTGACGTTGCCGGTAGTCGATGAACACAATCAGCTCCAGGGCGTAATCACTCCCGATGACGTAATCGCGATGCTCCGCGCCAAGCTGTAAGAATCGAAGCTCTAGAGCCGGGGGTAGCCGCGTCTCAGTTCACGGAAGAGATGCCACCAGCCACGTCCCGAAGTAGCAAAGAAACTCCATCAATCTTGCAGATTCACCTATCCAGATTGCGCGTTCTGCATTTATTCTGATCGTTCTGTTTTGCCAGTCTGATCGTCTCCGTGGCCCGA
>JAYUJG010000407.1:0-8046 GCA_043765355.1 Acidobacteriaceae bacterium
GAAGTCAAAGACAGCCACGACCGCTACGCCAACATCGAGATCAATTACCTCTTGCAACGCATGGAGGCTTACACCGGCCTCGCGATCCTCGCCACCAACATGAAAAGCGCGCTCGATCCCGCATTCGTGCGCAGGCTGCGCTTCATCGTCAATTTCCCGTTCCCCGGTCCGACCGAGCGGATGGCGATCTGGCAGAAAGTATTTCCGCCCGAGACGCCGACCAGCGGCCTCGATTTCTCGCGTCTGGCGAAACTCAATCTAACCGGCGGCAGCATCCAGAATATTGCGCTGAACGCGGCGTTCCTGGCCGAGCGCGCAGGCACGCCGGTCACTATGCAACTCATGCTGGAAGCGGCGCGCACCGAGTTTCGCAAGCTGGAGAAACCGATCAACGAGGCGGACTTCCGCTGGCTCGAAGCGGCGGGAGGCAATGCATGAACGTCAATCTGCATATCGAGCGGCTGATCCTGGACGCCCTGCCGGTAACCGCTGCACAGGGCCCGCTCGTGCAAGCGGCAATGGAGGCGGAACTGGCGCGGCTGTTTGCCGCTCACGGTCTTGCTCCGAATCTCCAAAGGGGTTTCGCGGCGCCTCATGCGCCCGGCGGCACGATACAACTCACAGATGGGAATGATGCTGGCGGGATCGGTCGTCAGGTTGCGCAGTCGGTGTACGGAGCAATTGGCAAATGAACCGGCAGGCAAGGATCCAAGGACATCAAGACAGCCCAGTAGTCACGCCGTTTGTGAGCGGTGTCCTGCAACGCAAATGTGCCTGCGGCAACCATACCGTTGCGAGGGAACAATGCACGGAATGCGCGAATAAGAAAGACGCGCCGCAGCGCTATCCCAGCAATCAAAGCGAGCCCACTGAAGCCCCGGCCGTCGTGCACGATGTCTTGCGTTCGCCAGGGCAGCCACTCGGCGCCGAGACCCGCGCCTTCATGGAGACGCGCTTCGGCAAGGACTTCAGTCAGGTAAGAGTGCACGCCGATGCGAGGGCCGCCGAATCGGCACAAGCAGTGAACGCTGTGGCTTACACGGTCGGACGGGATGTGGTATTTGGAGCGGGTCAGTACGCAGCGGGCACGGATATGGGAAACCAGCTCCTTGCCCACGAACTCACCCACACGTTGCAGCAAGACTCAGGTACGACGGGTCATCTTCAGATCTCTTCACCTACTGCGCCTCACGAGGAAGAAGCGAACCGAGTAGCAAGCACGATTAAGGACTCAGGGTTGGCCGGACGTTTCTCCCCTGCTGTTCGTACCGGACAGCAGCTTCATCGCCAGATGATTCCAGTCCAAGATTCACCGGTTCCGCTGGCTGGACCGTATACAGGCTACAAGCCGTTCCCAGCCTCTCCGCCGGTTCCTGCGCCGCCTGTGCAAACAAAAAAAGCCCCAGCCCCGATCAAGCCGTCCGAGTGCGAGGAGTTCCCTGGCGGGTCCACCGACTGCGAAGTGGACGAGACTGGAACCCCAACGGGTAAAGTGACGCATCGCATCGACGAAACCAATCCCTGCACTAGGCCTTGCGTAGAGCAGCACGAAGCGATCCACGTCAAGCAAATGAAGACGTTCTGCCCAGAGCTTCGGGATTGCTATCTCGCCGCCGACAAGGGCAAGCGACCGGTTTCGGAATGTTTCAAAATGGCAATTTTTGGAAGCAAAGAGAGGGAATGCGAGGCTTACAAAGTGTCTGTCCCCTGCGTAGAAAGGCGGTTGAAAGACGCCAAAGAGTGCCAATCCAAAGAAAACAAGGAGTATGGAACGCGCAAGCTCGCCAGCGAAAAGTGTTTCCGAAGCAAATCCTGCAGCAGTCCAGGTGGCAAGTAACAAAATGCATGGGAAAGAATCTTAAAAGTAATGGTGAAGATTCGCTGTGTGAGAGCCAACGAACCAAAGGGCCAGGCTCGATTAAGTTGAAAAGAAAAACGGAGCCCTTGATTTCATGAATTCAGTAGAACGAACAAAATCATGATCGCAACCAGACAACTGATGCCCGCGAAGCCAACACCAGCCTACACGCCGATGCCGAGTGGGCTTTTGCAGCGCAAATGCGCATGCGGCAGCCACACCACGGCAGGCGGCGAGTGCGAGGGCTGCAAGATGAATCGCCTGGGGTTGCAGCGCAAGGCCACGCTTCGGAGCGAAGGGTCGGAGGTGCCGTCCATTGTCCACGACGTGCTGAGTTCGCCGGGCGCGCGGCTAGATGCGGCCACCCGTACTTTCTTCGAACCGCGCTTCGGCCATGACCTCAGTGACATCCAGGTCCACGCCGATGCCAGGGCCGGTGAGTCCGCGCAAGCGGTCGATGCGCTGGCCTACACGGTGGGGCGCGACGTGGTTTTCGGCTCGGGCCAGTATGCTCCGCACACGACGGCGGGGCGTCACCTGCTAGCCCATGAAATTACGCACACGCTCCAGCAAGGGCTGCTGCCAGCAGGCCTGCGAATCGAGGAGTCGTCGAGTGCCGCTGAGCGTGAAAGTAACGAAGCGGCGGACGCGGTGATGAATGGATCCGCTCCCCTGATGGCACGGCAAGACGTGTCCTTGGCGCGTCAGAAGCCGGCGTCGACGCCGGCCAAGGCAGCGCCGAAAGTAGCTGCAAAAACGGGGGCATTTAACGTGGCCATGACGCCGTTCGTTACCGGGGTTTCGGGCACGATTGCCTTCGACCCGGATTCGAAGAACTGCCCCGTTTGCAAGCTGATTCGTTTGGTGCAGATCGCTCGTGTCTTCGAGAAACCAGGTGTGGAGTACAAATGGTCTGGAGCTGAAGCGCCACGGGAAAAGGTGAAAACCACAGAAGACAAGACCAAGGGCATCAGAGCCGGATATTTTGTCGATCACAAAGCTGCAGGTTGTTCTAAAGGAAATAAGTGTTCGCTCTATTACCGCGATCACTGGGCCAATCCTTCGCAGTCCCAGGATGGCCCCAACGACGGAACGACGGCGAAGAAGACTTCTCTCTGGGACCGGCCCACGGGTGACGCAGACGACGTTTTCGAGTTCGAAACCTGTTCGCGTTGCCACGACTCAGGCGCCTATTTGCGCTGCGTAGACTGGGGATTCACCGCGGACTCGGCCGGGAAGGTGACGCTCTCGACGAGCTCGGAGCACGCCGCGCCGACGGCGACCTTCAACGCGGCAATTGCCACGTTCAACACTTTCTACGCCAACCCGGCGTGATGGAGTCGAATCGTGTCACCCAAGATCGATGATCTGATCCAGCACATTAACGAGAGCCCGGACAAGCTTCACGGCGACCACACGCCGGCGTCGATGCAACTGATCGATTTGGGTGAGGCGGCACTTGATGCCGTATTGCAACTGATGTTGGACCAGGATCCGGACACGCGCCTTCGGGCGCAACGGGTGATGGAAGGTATCACCATGAAGGTCCATGGGTTCATCCCAGGGAGAGGGTGGGAAAGCCCGGCTGGCGAGATGCAGTGGCGGGATTTCTGGCGGGCGCTTGGAAACGTGAATTGGGAAGCGCCACTCGATGCGCGCAAACAGGGCGTCGCGCTCTGGACACATTGGCTCGCTCAGCGCGAACGAGAGAAGGTCAGCAGATGATCGTCCATCGACATCGGCAGTTGCCGCGGCATGCTGGTTCGTACGCCGCACCTGCGTGCGGTGTACGCAAAATCGACTGTCGCGCTTGGCGCGTCGGTCGCGACGTGTAGGAGGTTCACTGTGGCCGTGCAATTGCAAATCGAAAGCAAGGTACGTCGAGGTAGATCGTTCGGCCCGGCCTCCACCGCGTTGGTTCAGCGCAAGTGTGCTTGCGGCAACCGCACGTCCGGGGCCGGTGGGTGCGAGGAATGCAAGAAAAAAAATCTGGGCCTGCAGCGCAGCCCGGCCCAGCCGAGCGGGGTTTCCAATGTTCCGCCAAGCGTGGGCGGAGCGCTGCGCTCGCCAGGTCAGCCGCTCGACGGACCGACCCGCGGCTTCATGGAAACGCGCTTCGGTCGCGATTTCAGTCACGTCCGTGTCCATGCGGATGAGGGCGCTGGCGCTTCCGCTCGGGCCGTCAACGCGCGCGCCTACACCGTTGGCGGAGACATCGTGTTCGGGGCGGGGGAGTACAGGCCGCATGAAGCAACAGGGCAGAAGCTGCTCGCCCATGAGCTCGCCCACACGGTACAGCAGGCGCATTTCTCGAGCGCGGCGCCGCAGGCGAGCCTGGAAATCGGGCCCGCCGATGATCCTCTGGAACACGCAGCGGACCGCGCGGCCGAGCAGGTCATGTCGGCCTCTCCGCGGCAGACGGGCGTCGGTAACTGCCTCGGCAGCGCCCTCGGTCCGATGCTTTCGCTGTCGCGGCCGATGCTACAGCGAGAGGAAAAAACCAAACCGCCGTTGATACCGATCCCCGTGTTCGACGAACTGGACCCGATGATCATCGTCCCGGATATCCCGGGTGTGCCGAGTTTCCTGCGTGGTCAAAAAGTCAAGTTGAGCACCTTGCGCAGCGCAATCGACGTGCTGCGCGGTGGATTGCCGTCACCGGGTCCGGGACAAGACTTTTGCCAGACGCTGCTTCCGGGATACGAAACCGCGCACGGCGGTGATGTCGATGGTTTATGTTGTCCGCAGTTCGTACGCGAACGCGCGCGGTGTTGCCGGCCCCAGAATATCGGCCTCATGAGCTTCCGCTGCTGCACATCCGAAGAGGTGATCGTGGACAACCGCTGCGTCAGACCGGAACGCGCGCCGGCGCCAAGTGCGCCGGGGCTGACGTTGCCGGCGATACCCCGGCTGGAGCTCAGGTTTCCCAATATTCGGTTCGGAACGATCGAGTCGGGCACGATCGATCACTTTGCGCTGAACGGCGACGCCGTCCCATCGACTGGGACAGCGGTGCTGGATCGGCTGGCGAGTCAGCTCCAGCTCTACCGTGAAGTCGATGTGCACGTAGAGGGCCACACGGACAGCAGCTATACCGAGGAATACAACCAGCGGTTGTCGGAGCGCCGCGCACAAGCAGTGCGGGATGGGCTCACGCGCCGTGGCGTGAATGTCAGGCGCATCGTCGCCCAGGGCTTCGGCGAGACGCGGCTGCTGTTCCCAAGCGAAAGCAACCCCGAGGAGAAAGCAAAGAATCGCCGGGTAGAAATCTGGTTCTACATTCCGCCATCACGCGGCCGGGGCGAAGAGTTTCGCCTGGGACCATACACAACGCCCGCACCCTAATTCACCGGAACGAGGAACTATGACTACAACGCGTCAGCAGACGATATCGAAGCCACGGCCAGCCTACACGCCAGGGCAAAGTGGACTGCTGCAACGTAAGTGCGCGTGCGGCAGCCACACGCCGGCAGGCGGCGAGTGCGCGGGCTGCAAGCTGAATCGCTTGGGGTTGCAGCGCAAGGCCAGCGACTATAGCGAAGCGCCGCCCATCGTACACGATGTGGTGCGCTCACCCGGTCAGCCGCTCGACCCTGGGATCCGGTCTTTCATGGAGCCGCGCTTCGGCCGGGACTTCAGCCAGGTCAGATTGAGCGCAAAAGCAATACGGCCCATGCAAGCCGGCTTCACCATCGGCGCGCCGAACGATGTGTTCGAGCAGGAAGCCGACCGAGTTGCAGAGCGCGTCGTCAGCTTGCCGGAAGAACCAAGTATGCGAGCCCACGCAGGCTACGATTTCGGCGGCGTGCGCATCCACACCGGCGACGCCGCGTCTCGATCGGCGCGGGTTGTCGATGCCAGGGCATACACGCTTGGGCGCCACATAGTCTTCGGTGCAGGCGCCTATTCGCCCGATACGCGCAGCGGTCGTGAATTGTTGGCGCACGAATTGACACACACCATTCAGCAAGAAGCTGGCGGCGGAGCCCCGCAACCGCTGCTACAGCGCGCCCCGAACATGTCCGGCGCAGGCACGGAAGCCGTCCACCGCGGAGGTACGTTACCATACCGCGAGGCCAAGGAATTGGCCGAATGCATACGCATCATGGGCGAAAGCAGTGCGGCCTACTGCCGCGAGGAGGTGTTGCACGAACCTAGTGCGCCCGCATTGTCAGCGCAGGCCAAGTCGCTTGCCCAGGAACTGCAGACCATTATCAACGGTGCAGTCTGGAAGGAAATCCGCAAGCGGGTCTATCCACTCGAGTCGGCAGCCGGCATCAAGCGTGCGCGGGACCGGCATGCCGCCCTGCTGCCCGATATGACCGGGCTGGGTCGCCTCAGCTCGCTGGAGCATTTCGCAACACAAATACGCGACGTTCAAGCCAAGTGGCCGAGCTTTGCGACGCCGGACGACCGAGTGAAAGAAGTGGGTAAAGCTACCAATGCGGAACTGAAGAGCGCAGAAGTTCCAGAGTTCCTGGTGGTCGACAAAGAGCCGATGGAATTCAAAGGATTCTTCAGTCCACGCGAGTGGAAGTTTGTCCTCAGCGAGGAACTCGTTTCAAGCGGCACCCTCTTGGACAAAGATGCCGCCGAATTGGCCAACACCGCCCTGCACGAGGGCCGCCATGCCGAACAGCAGTTTCTAGCGGCGCGGTTTTCTGCAGGGGTCGGCAAGAAAGACGCAGTGGGAATCCAAGCGGAACAAAAAATTCCAAGGGTTATCGCCGACGCGGCTGTAGCAAAGAAATTCGACGCAACGACGGATGCTGCGACCAAGACCTTGGGCAAGCAGATGTTCAAGGCGACAGTAACCGACCGCGCTGTAAACCAGGCAATTAGCAACGATGACGGGCTCGATGATTTGAAAAAGCGGCGCGCCGAGGCTATGACCGCGTTAGCCGACCTGAGGGCCGCAGATACGCCGCAGACATTCGCCAATGCCACGGGCAAGCGGGACGCCTTGAAAGCGCAGATCGCCGACGTCGAGCGACGGTACAAGCTTTATCGCAACATACCCTACGAGGCGGATGCACACGAGGTTGGCGACGCGGCCGAAGAAGCATTCAAGGGGTGGCCATGATTGGGATCGGTTGTGAACGGAAGACCGGATTACGTCGCGCCTTTCATGGCGACACGGTCCAATCCGATGTGGTACTTGCGGCAACCCGCTGCGCCAAAGACCAGACGATGGAAAAAGATATCATGATTGATTTGATCCGAGAACTTATCGATCTGCTGTCACAAGACGCGATTGACGTTGCGCACATCGCCGCACGGATCGGCCGAGTGAAAGCCGATCCTGGCGTGCCCATGCCACTCGATCTCCTCCCGCAGTCGCCAATACTGAATTCAGCCCGTCTGTCGCGCTACCCAGCGTCGGGCCTGCCATATGTACTCACCCTGCAGCCCAAATCCGCCTTCCGCCCGGCGGTCGCGGCACTCAAGGCGGCGTTCGGCCCTTGCAGCCGGGCGCTAACGGGGCGTGGCATGCCTGTCGAGTTCGTGTTTGACCCTGCCGGATCCGGCCGTCGCTGGAAGGTAACGATGATCGCTACTTTGGTCCGTGATGCAGCCAAAGATGAAGACAGTCTCGTGTCTTCCATCGCTTTGCGCCGTGATCCGGTGACGCAATAGCAAAGCAAAATGAGGCCCCGGAAGACGCCAAAAAGGAAGGCCAGTAGGGTCAGGCTCGATATTGTTTGAAGGATGCATAAAGACAACGGATAGCTTAATTTCATAAATTCCGCAGAACGAAGAAAACCATGACCGCAATTCGACAACAGACGACATCAAAGCCAACGCCAGCCTATCGAAGAAATCATATTTTCGCGCCGGCGGCAAGTTGGTTGCTGCTTGGATGTCGCCGTATTTCCACACGACGTGGCATGAGTGGATGTCTTGGTGCTACAAGGATCTCATGCCCAAGATTGTCGATCTCTCGAGTGAAGACGACTTTGGCTCCGGCTTGGTGGCAATTGCCGCTTGATCAAGGTCGTCAAACCGAGTGGAGAGTAGACGAAACGTTGGACTGACATGAGTACATTCCCGAATTCACCCCGTCTCCTCAAAGGCGGCATCGTGCTGATCGATCCCGACACCTCCGCGGTGCTGCGGGTCATCGCGCTGCAATACAACCCGGACACGCTGTCGCGCACCTTGCAGATCCAGGCGGTGACGAGCGATGG
>JAYUJG010000408.1:0-1641 GCA_043765355.1 Acidobacteriaceae bacterium
TTAGCTTTTTAGCTTTGTTCGTTGAGGTTGGGATCTTTCTCTCGGTACCAAGGAACACAGAGTAATTATTTTCCGTGGAGGCTACTATGCAACGGATCATTCTATTGGCGGGCGTGGTGCTCATCTGCGTCGCCCCGGTTTTTTCTCAAGTTCCATCGTCCAAGCCGCTGCCAGCTTTTGACCAGCAGCTCATCGACTGGCAGAAGCAGTTTTTGCAGGCGGCTCAGAGCAAGAACTCCGCCGCCGTTGCCCGCGATATCGCCGACGATTTCCAGGGGATTGGAACGAACGGCGACTTCTACGACAAAAATGAAGTCGTCGAAGCCGCGCAAGGGGGAACACCGAAGGACACACGCGCCTACGATTTCCACGTCGTCAAGCTGACCGACGATGCCGCGGTCGTCGCCTACAACCTGATCGTCCCGGGCGAGCATCCGCGTTATCGCCACATGTCCGACACCTGGACGAGAATCGATGGCCAGTGGAAACTGAAATTCCGCCAGATGACGGCCAATCTTTGGAGCGCCAACGACCTCGACTGAAAACGATCTGGATTGAAACGATCTTGGTGGAAATGACCGAAGCGGTGCGTCCCTCGCTAGAAGACCGGGACGAAGCAAACAAGACTCAAGAAGAAGCCGCGAGACACAAGACGGCACGATGTCAGGATGGCGTCTTTTCCAACTTCGCGCTCAAGTTTTCAATTTCCGGGCATGAAACCGGAGAGATCAAGGTGCGCTCAGGCGGAAGCGACCCTCCTTGTACCGCTTTGAGCAGGAATTCCAGCGCCAGTCCCGCTGTCGGCGGGACGACCGCGGTCGCCGCCAAGATTCCGTTGCGTACCCATGCCTGGCCGGTTTCTGGGAGACCGTCGCAACCCGTGAATGGCAAGGCGAGCCACACGCCGAGTTTGTGCGCTGGGCGGGGAAGTCAGGTCTTAGGTCTTAGAAATTGGCGTTTCCTTGGACCTGTGATTTTCCTGAGACTGAGAACTTCTGACCGCCGCTCCTGACAAATTCTCATCTAGATTGCTGCTGCGGTGCCCTTGGCGAGTACAGGAGGAGCAGCAGGAATCCGCCCAGGTAGAACCCCCCGACGTTGACCAGAGGAAAGCCAGCCAGACGCAGAACAAGTCCGAACAACCCAAGCGATTCGCAGAGCCCGAACAAGATGAAATGCCCAGCGCTCCAGCGCGTCAGCGCAGCGCGGTCCTCGGAATTCACTTGCAGCGCCGCCTCGGAAGGCAGCACCAGCGTCCGTCGCACGACCATGGTCGCGCCCACCAGGCTGATCGAAATCAAAGACAGGGCGTGAAACAAAGTGTTGGCGGGATCGCCAGCGATTTTGCCGGCAAATGGTTCCCCCGCCACCGCAAAGAGCGCGAAGGTCACCAGCATCACGATTTGGATTTGCCGCACGAATCGCCGCGCCGCGCCGATCGCCATATCGCCCGTGTCTGGATTCTGCGCTCAAAACTCAACCCAGTCATGCCGTATCTTCCCCAGGAACCCTATTGGTAATGACGCGACCACCGATGGTGCAGCGTGGTCTCCACGGCACGGCAAGAGCCAGCCTGTGTGGTGCCGGGCTCCGCCCCGCTGGCCGCGTCCGAAGTGGTACTCGTATCAGCGCGTCACGTGA
>JAYUJG010000409.1:0-4836 GCA_043765355.1 Acidobacteriaceae bacterium
GCCTTCCCTTCTGGCACACTAGACTAGTAAGAATTCCGCAATCGGAATCCCGCGAAATCGCGACGCACGCGGCGAAATAAATCATGCCCGAAGTAGAAACCATTCCGCCGCAAATCGATCCGTGGCCCGAGCCGCCACATCTGCTGGTCGAATGGTCTTCGCCTTGGGAAGAATTTAAGTCCGCTTTTCGTCCAGCGCTCACGCGGCCTCCGAAAGCTCTTGCCGGAGAAGCGCCGATCGGCATGTTCCCCTATCGCGGAATGCTTGCCTGCTGGCTAATTGAGTGCCTGCTTCTCATCGCGCTCATCTGGTTTCCAGAACACTACGTGACTCTGGACCTTCCGCTTCCGCCTAATCACCCAGAACAAGATGTGATCTATTACTCGGGAGATGAACTGCCGCAGACGCAAGACCGTGGCGGAGCGCAAGCGGGTAAAACCGGACGCGCAGGCGGTCAGCAGGCTCACCATCGCACGCAAACCATTCGCGTCGCGCGCGGCGACAAGCCAACGGAAAAAATTGTCGATGCACCCAAAGTCAATATCCCGCATTCCGATTCCGCAGTCGCCAATCTGCTGGCGTTCCAGGCAAATCCCGGACCGCCTCCCGCCGAGGGCTTGCGCTCAACATTGATCGCGCCAACTCTCCCCACGATGACAATGAATGTTGTCGCGCCTTCGCCAGAATTGAACTCCACAACCAGTCGCACGCCGAGCAGCCTGACAACAAACGTCATCGCTCCCGCGCCCGACGTTTCTCGCGCCAGCACGCGCACCTCGCCGACGCTGAGCGCATCGGTCGTCGCGCCAGCGCCAAGCGTCGCGCGCGATACGATGCGAACCGCCAACCCACTCGCGCCAACCGTCATCGCGCCCGCGCCGCGCGACACTCAGCGCGACCTCGCCAGTTCCCGCATCCCGCTGACACAGACCGTCGACGTGGTCAAGCCTCCGGTTTCCGCGCCCCAGACGGACCTGTCCTCCAAGCCACGACTCTCGCTGCCAGCGCCCGCCGTCGTCGCGCCACCACCCTCGCAAGTGAGTCGCGACATCAACAGTTGGGGAGCAACCGCCACCGGCGACTTCAAGACCAAGCCCATTCCGCCTCCGCCAACAGCGTCGGGAGGAGGATCGCTCGCAAGATCTGGCGCAAGTACTCTGACTCCGCAGGTTGTGCCGCCTCCAGCCAGCATCGGCGGATCCGGAACTGGAGCAACCAGCGGACGCTCCGGGCAATCGGCCAATTCGTTGCTGGGATCAGCCGACGTAGTTCCGCCTCCGCCAGGATTAGGCGGAGGCAAAGCCCTCTCCGGCAGCGGACGCGGCAACCAAGGCTCTGGAGCAGGCAGCGCGCTCGACATGGGCTCGTCCGTAGCTCCACCAAGCAACACAGGCGGAAACGCCGCAGGCTCTGGAGTTGTAGTCTCCACCCAGCCCGGAACAAAAGTTGGACTGCCAAACGCAACCGGCGCAGGCGCACTCGCCATGTCGCCCAGCGGCACCGCCAAGACCGGACTCGGCGGCAGCGGCGGCGGACCAGGCATCGGCAAAGGCAACGGTCCCGGCAGCGGACTACAGGGCGAAGGTGCAGGCGCGGGCAAAGAAGGCGCGGGCAAAGGCTCCGACCCCAACGCCCACGCCGGAATCTCGCCCTATCCCGGAGCTGGCGGCGCAGGCAACGGCAGCAGCGCACCGGCCATTCCCGGAGTATCGGTCGAAGGCGGCACGACCACGATCAATCTGCCAAGTTTCGGAACGCCTGGAGGCGACGCTCCATCGTCAGGACCAGGTCGATCTTCGACCAGCGCTCACAAAGGCTCCGGGATCATGATCGAAGCCACGCCGCGCTCAGGTGGAGTCTTCAACTACTACGGCGTTTTGAAAGGCGACCGCAACTATTCAATCTACATCGAGACGTCGCTCGGCACAGCCGTGATGCAGTATGCGGACGCCGCATCTGCATCGCATCCTTCGTCGCAAGCCCTAAGCGCTCCCGAACCGATGCGCAAAGACCTGCCCGCCGGACTCAGGCCCACGCGCGTGGTGATCGCCTGCATCCTCGACCGCTCGGGAGAAATCAAGGATGTGAAAGTGCTGGAGCCTGGCGCCGCCGAAACCACCTCTAAGATTCTAGTGGCGCTACACAGCTGGAAATTTCGCCCGGCATTTCGCGGAAATGAGCCGGTGGAAGTGAATGCGATTTTGGGGTTTGGGGTGGATACGAGGTAGATAAAGATGAAAGCGATTCTTGTTCGCATCGGTGTTTGCGGCGTCCCAAATCGAAGGCCCAATGCCCCGAAGAGATGCGGTCGGATCCTTTCTGGGAGTTCGGTAGCTTTGGAATCACTACTTGTCATCGCAATAACCTCATGCATCCAGACAATGCTGAAGAACTGGATGGCGTTCGGCTTGCCTTTGCGCAGGGCGGGAATAACGGTACGCGGCTCGTCTACCTGACTCCACCGGTAAAGATCGCCAAGCACAAAGACCGTATCGAGGCTAAATGGCGACCGAGTGGAAAACCGTTTTGTTACAACGATGCCCCGATCCTAGTTAGCAACATGCGCAAGAGCGATTTTCCCCAGTTGGAATCCACTATGAGAGCCGGGCGCCCACTTGAGGGTCACTTCGGAAGTTGTTTTCGGAGCCGAGCGAAGCCTCTCGAACCGGAGCTGGCAGAGGAGTTGATCCGCGTTTACAACAATAAGCGTAGAGAAGCTCCAAATTCAACAATAGCTAAGCTTTACTACGATGCGTTGCCGTGGCTTCCACCTAAAATTGACGAGAAACGGGAAACGCACTTACTCGCAAATGCTCAGCGAAGCCGATGGATCGACAATCCCAAGCGCGTGCGGAAGTTGGAAGCGCGTAAGGTGTGCCCGGTCACAATCGTCTAACGAGTAGCCCTTTCGCTTATCGACCGCCGCGAGCGGTGACTGCGCCGCGAGATAGCGCCGCAACTTTTCAGAGAACAGCGCGTAGTGCCGCTCCCACAATTTGTCAGCCAGTGCTGCCGTATGCGGCGTGATCAGCAGATTGGGAACATCCCACAATGGCGAATCGTGGCCATCCCCGTCTCGATGCTCTCCGCTGTCGCGAAGGGGAATAGAGGAGAGGCGATGCAAAGGAGAGCGAATGTCACAAATGATCGGCCAAAGAAGTATTTCATGTTCGTACTCCGGTAGGAGAAATAGTTTCCTCGGTATGGTTTCGGTATCTTGTGGCGGGGTTGAAAAGGGGTGCGACGTTAATCCTTGTATTTTGTTTGGCGTCCCCGACGGGATTTGAACCCGTGTTACCGCCGTGAAAGGGCGATGTCCTAGGCCAGGCTAGACGACGGGGACTTTGCTGGAGAGATTTTTTCCGCCGGACTTTCATACTAACAGGACGCTTTTCCCTCGTCAAAACTGGGCTCCATCGCACACCGCCCCCGCTCTTTCATTCGCAACCTCGCTTTCTTATCGCGCGCCCATCGCGTTCCCATCGCCGTCGAAGCAAATCGACCGTGCGTTTAGAATAGATCCATGGGCGATTCGCTTTATTTGAGTCTCTGGTTTCCCAGTTTCGATGAGGCTGAGATTTTGCCTCGGACGGTTAGCGTACTGCGGCAGATTCCATTTTCTCCCGCGCTCGAGGGCGTAACCTACTCCGCGATCCAGCCTGTCTCCTGGAGCGAGCCTACAAGTTTTGAGCGGCGCTATCGTCCCGGAGTCGCGCCTGAAGAAGCCGTGGCCGAGGTCGCGGAATTCCTGCACGACGATTACGCCTATGTGTTCGAGGCCTATTGGGATTTGTGGACTCCGCCTGAGCGCGCCGAGAAATGGGTGCTTGAGCCTTCGCTAGTGCGATTGACGGCCCAGGGTCTGGAGTTTGAAGAGCGCGCCGCCGAAGAGACCGGGCATATTCAAATTGATTTCGGATTGGACACGTCTTTCTTGCACGAAGAAGCTGAGTTCACGTCTGAAGCCGAGCAGAACGTCCGGAGCAATGTGCAGAAACTGGTGGAGTTTACCGCGCAGGTAGAAAAAAAGGCGGGGGCGACGGGACGACTGCTGTGGTCTGAGTCCGAAGAGAATCTGGCGCAGAAACTGATCAACCGGTTGCAGAGAGCCAACTGATTTTTGCGCGTTCGCAGCTTCCCACATTGGTGAGGAATTGAACGGAAGAAGCCCAGTCGACAGACCGGGCTTCTTCTTCGCGCGCCAGCTATTTTGTACGTCCACCTTCCATATTCAACTTCTCGCTCGCCGCCGCCTGCGCCGCCGCCAATCTCGCCGTAAGCACACGAAACGGCGAACAGGAAACGTAGTTGAGGCCGGTCTGGTAACAGAACTCTACCGACGATGGCTCGCCGCCGTGCTCGCCGCAGATTCCAACTTTCAGCGTCGGACGGGTCTTGCGTCCGCGTTCCGTCGCCATCTGCACCAACTGCCCGACACCTTCGCGATCGAGAACGGCGAAAGGATCCTGCCTGATGATTCCGTCGGCCAGATACGAGGGTAGAATTTTATTTACGTCGTCGCGCGAAAAGCCCCATGTCGTCTGCGTGAGATCGTTGGTGCCGAAAGAAAAGAACTCGGCTTCCTTCGCAATCTCACCGGCCACTAGAGCAGCGCGCGGCAACTCGATCATCGTGCCCACCAGATACTCGACCGTGCGTCCCTTTTCGCGAAAGACGTCCTTTGCCACGCGCTTCACGATCTCCGCCTGGTTGGCAAACTCCTTCGACGTCGCGGTGAGCGGGATCATCACTTCCGGAAAAACTTTAATGCCAGCTTTGGCGACGGCAACTGCCGCTTCAAAGATGGCGCGCCCCTGCATTTCGGTGATCTCGGGG
>JAYUJG010000410.1:0-2535 GCA_043765355.1 Acidobacteriaceae bacterium
GAATCCCTAAAGCTCATGCTCACGGAGACAATTGACGACAGCCAGGCCGCTGCCTTGGCCGATGGATTCGAAGTTCTGATCGAGGTTATCAGGGCGGTGTCCTCCGCAAAAATTGACGCACACAGTTGCAGGTTTCCAACCGGAGATACTCGTGACGGAACTTGCCGGGATCGGGTGTCAGCTACCAGAGTCGGGTTCAATGCAGCGCCTTCGGGGCGCCATGGCAGTGCTTGAACTTTTTCCCCGAGCCGCACGAGCACGGGTCATTGCGCCCCACTTTGGTCGTGTTGCGAATCGGTTCCCGAAGTACAACTTTAGGGTGCACTCCCGCAGACAATTGATTGCGGCGCTGCGCCATCCAGAACGCATGCAGTTGCCTCACTGAGTCGGCAAGCCCAGCAGCTAACGCCTTATGCTGGTCAAGGGAGAGGTTTTTCCTCTTGAGCGCCTCCCACCCATCCTCGGTCCCGTACAAGATCATGGTGGAGACCCACTCAGGCTCGCCGGCCAGAACCGGTAGCCAGCCTTCAGAATCAAGGGCAATGCCCTTCATGAAGCCCATGCACCATTCGTCAATGACAGGCACCGGGTCGCCGTGGTTGGGGTTTTCTATCAGGAGCGGCTCGTAATGCTCCGGGGCGTCTTTGAGTGTCTGGTTGATGCTGTTCATGTGCCGCATTAAGAGTTCCAGGATTCGTTGTGCCTGGTCCTGACTTTCGAACTCGGGCGAGTCTTCTCCGTTCTGCATATCCCAGACCCAGCGCAACCACTCGCTTGGCAGAATGGTCGCTGGCCCACAGACGATGGCTGTCAAATAGCCATCAAGCGTTGATATGTCCATGGACTCCTCGAGCGTCTCGGCGGCCAGCAGGAACTGGTCCAGTGCCTCGATCTCTGCATCCGAAAGCGGGCCTCGAGTCAAAGGATTCACTCGCGCCTCTCCGGCATCGGCGTGGTCCACGACAATGGGCTCAAGTGCGGACCTCCATCTGGAAATATTCGTGATGAAGTCCGCCCAGAACCGATCGGGCATTCACGGCGAGCTGCCCAATCAAGTCGCTCCGAGGTGTCTGGTAGTCGTAAATCGCCATGGCTGCCGGTGGATCTGGAACACCGGGTCCCAGCATCATGTGAGGACGCCCCCGATTGTAATGGTTCACCCATTCTTTCAGGATCAATCTCAGGTGCGATTCGGACACCGGGATCAGCCAATCGAGGCACTCGCGCCGAATCGTGCCGATCACGCGTTCACAAATCGCATTCGCCTTCGGACTGTGGGGTGGTGACTTGAGGACCGTCATGCCCATTGCGCCAATCGACTCGTCGAGACGTTTGGCGAAAATACTGTCTCGCTCGTGGAGCAGGTACCGGAAGCATTCCTCGTCACCAACGGATTCGCGCAACTGCTGCAATGTCCAAGCCGCTGTCGGATGTTCGGTCACATTGAAGTGCACCAGCCGGCGCGAGTGATGATGGATCACTACGAACACGTAGACCAACCGGAATGTCGCCGTGACAGCCACGAAAAAATCACACGCGATAACGGCTTTTGCGTGGTTTCGGAGGAATGTCGACCAGAGCTGATCGCCCCGCGGGCGCCCTGGCGGCCGCTTGGGCAGGTACTTGTTTACTGTTCGCGGCGAGACCCGAAGCCCAAGCTTGAGCAGCAGCTCATTGGCGATGCGCTCTTCGCCCCAGAGCGGGTTCTCCTTTGCTATGCGCCGGATCAATTGGCGCAGCTCCAGAGCAATCCGCGGCCGCCCCGGCAGCCGGCACTTCCAGCGCCACAGCAACCTCCAGCCCGTTCGGTGCCAGCGGATCAAGGTCTCGGGGCGTACCACCACCAGCGCGGAGCGCCAACCGAATAGCTTGGACAGCAAGACTAGACTGATCCGCGTTGCAGCGTCGATGCGGCGTGGCTTCAGGCCCCGCTCCTTATATAGCGCAAGCTGGCGGCGCAGGAACAGGTTCTCGGCGATCAGCGACCGACTCGGGCAGGATAACAATACGACGAAACGTAGACCGTCCCCGAGCAGGAAAGCGGCAATCTTGGCCAGCGCGGCTGCGGTGGAAAAGTTTGAGCGTAGATGAGACTGTGCTCATGCTGCTTTTTGCTGCTCAGTCGCTGCGCGGAAGGCAATCTGAATTTGCTCCACCTCGTCGCAGCGAAGTCGCACCACCAAGCGCGGGCTAGTCGGGTAATGGTGGGCTTTTAGCCCGAACGCCGGCCGCGCGACCATCAAATTGCCCCCAAAGTAATCTACGAGTCCCGGAGGGATCGCAAAATGTCGGGAAGTCTGTTGTTGTACTCATCGCACGATTTCGGGAGAAGGATCCTGAGAACAGATCGGGCACGGGACGCACCCACGTAGAACAGGTCCCTCAGATAATTTTGGTCGAACCGTTCTATTCCCGCCAGGACCACTGCAGTTGATTAATACGCCGTTCGAGCTAGAATCTACGAATCCGCCACCCACAGCCCGCAATTCGACAACTGAAGGAGACCAGCCATGTTCGATGTCCCGACCCCGCAGT
>JAYUJG010000411.1:0-3298 GCA_043765355.1 Acidobacteriaceae bacterium
GAAGGCGCCGAGGCGAGTTTCGCGACCTCGAATTCGTTGATCGACGCGTCATATTCGCCGCTCGTCAGGTTCATCGCCTGGGCGAGTTCATAGGTGACGATGTTGACTACGAATTCTCCGGTTTCACGAATATTACGCAGCGTGTCTTTGTGGTCGGGCACGAGCTCTCCCGCGGCCGATTTGTTGGGCGACCGCATCGACGGTGAAAAACCCAGCATCGGAGGATCGACGCTGACGACATTGAAAAACGAAAAGGGAGCCAGATTGGGTTGTCCAGCGGCGCTGACGGTCGATACCCACGCGATCGGCCGCGGCGCGACGGCGTTTAGAAGAATGCTGTAGACCTCATGATCTGCAACCTGAGAAGGGATGACGTCCATGAGGTCGAGTATATCGAAGCATGTCGCCAGTTTTTTTTGCTACTAAGGTCAAAACCGTTCACCACGGGGTACACAGAGGAGCACAGGGGAAAGCCTTCGCTCCGTATGATTTCCTCCGTGTCCTCTGTGTGCCCTGTGGTGAAAGATTTTGAACTGTTAAACTTGCCCGGTTGCCTCCTGAAAAGAAATCGCCGACAGTCAGTGCCGCGCCCGTCGTACCGCTTGCTTCGGCAAGCGGCGGCGCCGACAAAGGGCGCATATTCCTGATCGATACCATGTCGTTTATTTTTCGCGCCTATCACGCCATGGCGCGGCAGCGGCCGATGTCCACCAAGACGGGCGTTCCGACGGCTGCGACTCTTGTATTCGTCAACATGCTGCGGAAGTTACGCGACGATTTCTCTCCTCAGTATCTGGCAGCGGTGTTTGATGTAGGAGCGCCAACAATCCGCACCCAGCAAGCGGAATCGATTACCACAATCCGCAAATTCGACATTAAGACGCAGACGTTCAAAGAAGCGGAATATGGCGGCTACAAGGCGAATCGCGCCGAGATGCCCGGAGACTTGGCGCAGCAGATTCCTTACATCCGGCGGGTGATCGAGGGATACCGCATCCCGATTTTGCAGCTAGAAGGTTACGAGGCCGACGACGTGATCGGAACACTCGCTCGCAAGGCCGCGGCGGAATCGTATTCAGTCTACGTCGTGTCGAGCGACAAAGACATGCTGCAGCTGGTCAACGACAAAGTGTGTGTGCTGAATCCTCCGAAAGACAACCTGATCTGCGATGCGGCCAAGGTCGAGGAACTTCTCGGCGTGCCTCCGTCGAAAGTGATCGACGTGATGGCGCTGCGCGGCGATTCGGTGGACAACATTCCCGGAGCACCCGGGATCGGCGACAAAGGGTCTGTGGATCTCATTCAGCGCTTTGGCAGCGTCGAAGCGGCGCTGGATCGAGCCGCGGAAGTTGAAAAGAAGACGTATCGCGAGTCACTGCAGAATAATCGCGACAACATTCTTTACAGCAAGCAACTAGTGACGATTGATACTGACGTCGCCGTCGATCTGGACGTTGCCGCGATGAAGATGGGCGATCCGGATGTCGATTCTTTGCGCGCTCTCTTCGCCGAGCTTGAATTTACTTCCCTGCTGAAAGAACTACTGCCCGTAGCTGAGGTAAAAGAAGGCGACTATCGCGAAATAAGATCGGAACCAGAATTCGCGGAGTACCTGCGCGGAGTCAGCGAAGTGGCCCCGCTCGCACTGGCGATTTCGGAAGAACAGATGGATGGCATCTCTGCCGAGGATGCGCCTGAAGGCGAAGAACCTCAACCCGCACAGTCCGGTTTTCTTGCCCTGCAGCATCCAGACGAACAAATTGCCGAGGTTGCGGAACGAATCGCGATATCGAATGCGCCCGGAGTTGGAGCGATGGTCGTACTCGAAGACCGGGTGCTTGCAGATCGAGTGAAGATCGTGCTCGAAAATCCTGCGGTTCCAAAGACGATTCACGATTTCAAGCAGGCGCTCCATCATTTCAGCGAGCGCGGAATTGTGTTGGACGGAGTGAAGCACGATCCGATGCTGTACTCCTATCTGCTCGATCCCACGTACTCGTCGCATGCGTTGCCAGAAGTCGCGCTCCGAAGATTCAATCTGAAGCTAAGCGGCAACCTGGCGGAAGCCGCGGATGTAACCGGCAGGCTGGCCACCGCGCTCCGCAAAGAAGTCGAGGAACAGGGGTTGACGTCTGTCTACGAAGAAATCGATGCGCCACTCGTGTCAGTGCTGGCGCGCATGGAATCCGCAGGAGTGAAGATCGATCTTGCGGCGCTGGAGCGGATGTCGGGTAAGTTGCAGAGCGAGGCCGCGACCAAAGCCCGAGATATTTACGAGCGGTGTGGCATGGAGTTCAACATCAATTCGCCGAAACAACTGGGCGACGTGTTGTTCAACAAACTTGCTCTGCCGATTCCGGCGAGATACGGGAAGGGGAAAAAGATTTCGACGGCAGTCGATGTGTTGGAGGGACTCGCCGCAGATCACGAAGTTCCACGGCTGGTGCTGGAGTACCGGCAACTTACGAAATTGAAATCGACTTACGTCGACGCGCTGCCCGCGCTGATTCGCAGCCCCAGCGGCCGCGTCCATACGACTTTTGGACAGACAGGCACGGCGACCGGGAGATTGTCTTCGACGAATCCGAATCTGCAGAATATTCCGATTCGCACCGAACTTGGGCGCGAAATTCGGGCGGCCTTTATCGCCGAACCGGGACACGTGCTGCTGGCCGCGGACTATTCGCAAATCGAGTTGCGCCTGCTGGCGCATTATTCAAAAGACAAATTACTGGTGGAGGCGTTCCGGCGCGGGGACGACATTCATACGCTGACGGCATCGCAAGTTTTCGGAGTGCCGCCGCTGATGGTGACAACCGAGCACCGGCGGGCCGCGAAGGTGGTGAACTTTGGAATCGTCTACGGGCTGTCGGCGTTTGGGCTGTCGCAACAGTTGGGGATTGAGCCGAGTGAAGCGAAGAAATTCATCGAGGCCTATTTCGAAAAATATGCGGGAGTGCGCGCCTTCATCGACGTTACGCTTGAGCAAACCCGTCGCGACGGAAAAGTGAAAACGCTATTCGGCCGGATTCGTCCGATTCCCGATATCAACAGCAAGAACGCCACGCAACGCGGATTTGCCGAGCGCACGGCCGTCAACACTCCGCTGCAAGGAACCGCTGCCGACCTGATCAAACTGGCGATGATCCGGATTGACGGAGAAATCCGCAAGCGCGGTCTGAGGACGCGGATGACCTTGCAGGTGCACGACGAACTGGTGTTCGAAGCGCCGGAAAACGAAGTGGACACGGTGAAGGCTCTGGTGCGGGAACACATGGAGAACGCGTGTACACTCGCG
>JAYUJG010000412.1:0-3561 GCA_043765355.1 Acidobacteriaceae bacterium
GAAAATTAAAAAAATGTAGAGCAGGAAACGCAGAGTCGCGGGATGCAAGTCATCCGGCGGGCTTCAGTCTGACGATCGGGGATCTCTCTCAGACTGCGGCCCGCCCGACGTTTACGCTGCTTTCTTTAACTGTCTGATCTTTGCCCAGCGTGCTTTTTGTGCCAGAGAAATTCTCCGGCGTCCGGCGGCAGAGAGAACGCGCTTCGCACGGTGTCCCGCTCCGGCGTTTCCGGTTGAGCCCGCGCCCCGGGTCAGCTTTTCCAGAACTGAAATAGCTTCCCCAAGTTTTTGGACTTGGTTCTGAGCATCCCGGCGTTCCTCGCGGAGCCGGTCGATTGCCTTAGCGATGTTTGTCATCAAATACCCCCTCGGGTAACTAACGCGAGAATTGTATTACTAACTCGCGTTTTGTGCAGAAATAATTACTGCTCCCACCAGGCGCATCTCGACCCTGGACAACTTGAGGACAGGGTGAATACGATCCAGGGGAAAGTATGACCGGGGGGCAATTGCATGCAATCCAGATGCATGGCCTGGAACCTCATCCTAGTGGCGGCAAGAGTCCCGCCGAACCAAACAGGAAGAGCGCGCCAACCCCGAGACTATAGATCGCTGTAAGCGTGGTGACAATTTGTTGAAAGTGCGGCAGCCGCGAACTGAATCCGAATAGTCCGACTGCCGATGCGGTCATCGCAGTGTTCATCACCAGCAACCCAGCGATAAACATCGCCAGACCGACAAAACCCTTGCCGACTCCGCCCAGATTGGCGGCCAGCAGAAAGATCATCAATTGACTCGGCGTCTCAGCCCCGAGCCCGTGCACCACGCCGATCAGCAGCACGGATTTCCAACTGTAGTTCCACGCCTTGTCTGTCGGGCGCGGGATATCGCGGTCGCGCCAGTAACTGTTTATCTTCCACTGCAGCCAGCGTCCTGCGGCAGCTAGAAGGTGAAAGCGGCTGCGCGGTGGCGAGTTACCTCGAAACAACGAACCCAGAACATAGACTCCCAGAACAAGTAAGGTCAGTCCGACGAGGCGCTCAGCGATGCGATCAATGCCATGCGGCAGGGAAAGTTGAAACACGATGACCGCGCTGCCCAACGCCGCAACCGTGGCCGCATGTCCCACGGCGTACAGCAAACCGAGGCGCATCCCCCGCCAGCGATCCGTCTGCACGCTGGTGATGTCGGTGATGGCCGCAATATGGTCGTAGTCGAAGCCGTGGCGAAATCCGAGGACGGCCGCCGACAGCAACGCAAGCTGAAGACTGTTCGGCGTGAAGATCAGGGATGGCTGCGGGGCTGGCACCGAGCTTCCGATTATTCCACACGGTGCCGGGAATCGGAAATCGCCCCGAGACGTATATGACGACGGCACACTGGCAATTCGGGGGGTTGCGTTGCACGTCTGCGAAGATTGCGGTCAGGGTATACCTAACTTTTGTTTTTCAAGGGGGTTACCGGTGTGACTCGTCAGATCGGAAGTCTCCCAGCACGGCCGGAATAAAAAGTCTAAAATCAGTTATGTCCTAGCGGACTCAAAAGCGGCTACAATGGCGGCAACCCAATCGCAAGTGGAGGTAGCTGTGAAATCAAGGCGGCCGTTCGGTGATGTTGCAGTGTGGATTGTGGTCTTCTTTGCTCTCATGAGCGGTGTTCTGGTACCCGGTTTGAGCGCCCAGGAAGCGTCAGCTCCCCGGCTCCCCGGAGTTCCGCAAGACTGGTCGCAGCGCCACATCATCTTCAGTCGCGATGCGCTCGCTTCGCAACCAGAGATTCTAGACCAGGAACCGCGTGTATTGCATCAGACCATGCAGCGTTGGCAGACTCCGAGCGCGAGTGCATTCCAGGGGATCGCACCTCGGCAAGAATCCCCAACTGGCCCCCAGAGCCATCGCGATTGGAATGTTGCCTTGGGCGGCCACGTTTCCGCAAACATGTTCCCGGCCAAATTCTCGTTCGACCCTGCCGCTCCGCCCAGTTGTGCCAACGATTTCGTCGTGTTCGGATTGTCCGTTGCTGGTGTTACCGGAGGCCGTCCCAATCTCGTCGCCTTCAACAATCTTTATTCCGGTAGCCTGCCCGCCGGGTTGTGTGGGGCCGCTCCCACCACGCTGTTTGCCTATAACATCACCACCGCCGCAGGTGGCAAGATCGTCACTTCCCCGATTCTCTCCCTGGATGGAACGAAGGTTGCCTTCGTTGAATCCCTTGGCACCACCGCCATTTTCCACGTCCTGACTTGGACGGCTGGCCAGGGCTCGCTCGGTGCGGCTGCGGCGCCCACGATGAATTCACTGACCTTCTCCTTGACCGCCACGAGCACGACATCATCGCCTTGGATCGACTACAGCAACGACATCGTCTATTTGGGCAACGACAAAGGCCAGGTTTTCAAGATCACGGGTGTGTTCCTTGGAACGCCCACGCTTGCCGGGGCTCCATGGCCGGTTACTCTCAGCAACAATTTTCACCTCACCGCTCCTGTTCTCGACATAGTCCGCCACGCGCTGATGGTCGGTAGCGCGAACGGAACCCTTTACCAGATCAATACCGTAACGGGCGCGGTCACCACGCTGGTGGTGGGAAAGAGCGGAGGCATCAGCCCCGGCATTGCAGCCCCGCCGATCGTCGATGTCGGTAACGGCTCTACCTTCGTCGTCAGCGCCAATGACGGCACCTCCGCCGTTCTGGTCGAAGCCGATACCTCCTCCATGGTCCAGTTGGCCAAGGCCCGCATCGGATTGGGCTCGTCCGGTGGCACGCCCCTCAACCTTTACGAGCCGGCGTTCACGAATCCATACTTCACCAACCCTTCCAGTGGAAATATTCGTCTTTGCGGCACTGGTGCCGCCGATACCACCCCCTGGCAGTATGCTTTCGGGTTTACCGGGCGCACCATGAAGACGGTCGCTTCGTTTTCACAACAACTTCTGGTATCTGCGGCTGCCCGCTGCTCGGGATGGACGGAATTTTTTAATCCCTATGCGGGCACTTCCGACACCATCACCGCCACATCGGTCGCCTCCAACGTTCTGACGGTCACCACGGTCAACAGCAATCTCACGGTTGGGGAACAGATCTACATCCAGGGCACGGCCGAAGGTTTCCTGAACGGTCAGAGTGCAATCGTCGCCAGCCTGATCGGCCCTGGCCCCGTCTTCACCGGATTCTCGGCGAACTTTACCGCTGCGAACTATACGAACGCTGCCGATTCTGGCACGGTAACAGCCGGAACGGATTTCTTCTTCTTCGGGCTAACCAGCGACTGTACTGCGGCCGGCTTTGCCGGTGGTTGTGTGGCGGCGCGCAGCAGTGATGTCACCGTCGTCACGGCGACGCTGAACGGCGGCCCGACGGGGATCGTCATCGATAATTACAGTCTCGCCGCGCAGGCTTCCAGTATTTATCTCACCGCGGCGAGGCAAAACACCGCCTATAAGTTTACCCAGAGCGGTTTGCAATAGGACCAACCGCCTCCGAAGCACGAGCACCTGCTCAGGGCCGCGAGTGCCAGCGGCCTCGACAAGTTATTTCTTGCCACCCAAGTGCACGAGATAT
>JAYUJG010000413.1:0-3716 GCA_043765355.1 Acidobacteriaceae bacterium
ACATTTCTGGAAAAAGCGACGAGCGGAGAATTAGCAATCTTCAGGACAGCGGCTGAGAATGCGGGATCGGAGCGGATCAAGTCGCAGAGGGCGGGCAAAGAGGCGTCTGTTCCCGAGATCAGGTTCAGGGCCTTGAGCGCAACGGCAGGGAAAGGCGGAAGACTGTCCGGATCCCACCGTAGCTCGGGCGACGTTGTCGTTTTGGAAGTTTTCGTGGCCGAATTCATCGAATTTTCCGCGTTGCAAGTTCTCCGTCCCGCCGTTTTCCCTCGATTAGTGCTATCGGCAGTGTGGGCTGAGTTCGTGAGTGGCTTTGGAGCTTGGATTCGGTGGCATCCGGCGGAGGGTCCGGGGTCCCCGGGGACGACGTGGAGTTGGGTGAAGCCTCGGAATGTGGGCCCGCCCTGCGCTCCGCGATAGGACGGGGCACTTGTTTTTTCCCTTATAGTGCGCCCGCCCGGGTCTTTTCCGGCTGAAGGGCGGAGACATTTTCGACGACTTATGGGACGAGTAACTCGAGCCCTTCCCGCTTCTTGCCGAATTCTTTGTTTTCCGAAAGCTGTTTGTGTTCGTTTCCCGAGAATTAGCCGATGCGATGGGTGTCCAATTCGTTGAATGCTCCGAAGGCGGCGTTGCTGGCGGCGGCGCTGCGGGAATCTGGGGTGAAGGTTTCGGCGGCCGCTTTGCCGGTGCTGGCGGATCTGCTGGTTGGGCGCGGGATTGAGGAGGGGGAGGCTGCGGCGCACTTTCTTTCTCCCGTGGTCGGCGATCTTCACGACCCATTGCTGATGAGCGGGATGAAGGCGGCGCTGGATCGGTTGGAAGCGGCGTTGGAGGGTAAAGAGAAGATTCTGATTTACGGCGACTACGACGTCGATGGCACGACGGCGATCGTCATCCTCAAGACGGCGATTGAACTTTGTGGAGGAGCGGCTGACTTTCATGTGCCGCACCGTATCCGCGAAGGCTATGGGATGCGCGACGAGGTCATTGAGCGTGCGGCGGCCGATGGTGTGCGTTTGATTATCAGTGTGGACACAGGTATCCGGGCATTTGCGGCCGCCGAGACGGCGAAGCGCACCGGAGTCGACCTGATCGTCACCGACCATCACCTGCCGGGGATGGATGGAGTGCCGCAGGCGTTGGCGGTTGTGAATCCAAACCAAAATGGCTGCGATTATCCCAGTAAGTATTTGTGCGGCGCGGGGGTGGCGTTCAAACTGGCGCAGGGATTGATGCAGCGTCGACTGGATGCGAAAGATCAGTCGCGGCTGCTGATGTCGTTCATGAAAGTCGTCGCTATCGCGACCATCGCCGATGCCGTTCCGCTGCTGGGCGAGAATCGCGTGTTTGCGAAGCTGGGATTGCAGGAGCTGCGTCGTCCGGTGAATGTTGGGCTGAAAGCGTTGCTCGAGGTTGCGAAATTAGGCGATGGACGGGCGCTGTCGTCGACCGAGGTCGCGTTTCGGATTGCGCCTCGCATCAACGCTGCCGGACGCATGGACGTGGCTCGCGATGTGGTCGATCTTTTCAATGAGAAAGACATCGACCGTGCGAGGACGATCGCGGGCCGACTCGACAAGTTAAATGCCGAGCGTCAGGAAGAAGAGCGGCGCATCATGGACAACATCTTTCGCCGTCTTGACGACGACCCGGCGCTTCGCGAAGCGTATTGCGTCGTGCTCGATGGCGAAGGCTGGCATCGCGGCGTGATTGGGATCACGGCATCGCGTGTCGTGGAACGTCACGGGCGTCCAACGCTGGTAATCTCGCGCGAGGGCGATGAGGCGCACGGCTCGGGACGATCGATCCCGGCGTTTCATCTGCTGCATGCCATCGAATCCTGCCCCGAGCTTTTTTCGCGATACGGTGGGCACGCGCACGCGGTGGGTTTTGCCTTGCCCAGCGCGAACGTGGAAAAACTGCGGCAACATCTCGACGCCTATGCTCGCGCCCGGCTGAGTCCCGCAGATTTCGAACCGCAGTTGGAGTTTGATCGCGAGTTGCCCCTTAGCGAAGTCACTCCGGAACTTCACCAGGCGCTGCTCTTGTTGGAGCCATTCGGCATGGACAATCGCGAGCCCGTGTTCGCGGCGAGGGAGGTGCGGCTGATGGCGCCTCCGCAGGCGGTAAAAGATAAGCATGTGAAGCTGCGGTTGGCGGCGGCAGTCAAGCATGATCGTGTGGTGACGGGGCTTCGCCCCGTTGCGGGGCAAAGCCCCGCCACCACACGAGCTTCTTCTTCTTCTTCTTCATGGCGCGACAATATTTCCTACAAGGCGATGGGCTGGAGACTGAAAGAGTCCTGTGACCGGTTGAAGCTGCTGGTTGGGGATCGCCTGGACATCGCCTATTCGCTGGGGATGAACGATCATCCGGAATTTGGCGGGTTGGAGTTGACGCTGCGGGACGTGAAACGCAGTGAGTGAAGCGAAATGCCGCGAGTGGCGCAGTTTTCGTTCACTGTCAAAAACGGGGCGAGGCCCCGTCACCACACGGGCTTGGGAGTTACACTAAACCGTGATGGCCACTCGCGTGACACGGCTGCGCCGCTGGTTTGCCTTGGGCGCGATACTCATGATTGCGATTGTGGTGGGGATGTTTTTTTGGGCGCGCATGCGGGTGCGCAAGGCTGTGCACGACATTCCCGCGAAGATTGGCCTCGACATTCAACAGACGGCCGAGGGCTTTTCGATCTCCAAGTCTTTGGAGGGGCGCACTCTGTTTACCGTGAGCGCGTCTAAGGCGGTGCAGTTCAAAGGCGGCGGACGGGCCGAGTTGCACAATGTGAAAATTGTCGTCTACGGTCGCGACGCGGGGCGCTTCGATCAGATTACCGGCGATGATTTCGAGTATGACCCGGCGTCGGGAGATATCAGCGCGAAGGGTACGGTGCGGATCGATCTGGAGGCCAATCCCGAGGGGATGCGGCACTCAGACCAGACGGCTCCCGAGCAAAGAAGAGATCCGATTCATATCGAGACCAACGGGCTGGTCTTTAACAAAAATACTGGGGACGCGTCGGCTACGGGGAAGGTGGAGTTCCAGACGCCGCAGGCATCCGGCTCGGCGATTGGCATTCAGTATGTATCGAAGACGGGGAGTTTGAATTTGCTTTCGGCGGTTGCGCTGAACGTCAGTGAGCCGGAGACGCTTCGGTTAAGTGCGACGCAGGGGACGATCCTAAAAGAGCCTCGGCAAGTCGTGCTGACCGGCGTGCGTCTTACTCGGGAGCGGGAGAAATTGCGGGCTGGCCGCGCCGTTTTTTTTCTGCGGCCTGACAATACGGTGGAGCGCGTTCTGGCCGAGGGTGGAGTGGAGAGCGAGTTTGAGGGACGGGCGTCCTGTGGGACGAAAGCGTCCGGCTCAAGCGAGCATGCGCGCTCGGATCGGGCGGAAATATTGCTGACGGGGACGCGGAATCAGCTAACCTCGGCGATTCTTAGCGGAGATGTGCGGCTTGCCTCCGAGGCAGCGCAGGTGGTGGAGGCTTCGGCGGGACGCGTGACTTTGCGCTTTGCCGCCCACTCTGGATCGGGCTCCGGCTCTGGCGCGCAGCCGACGCTGCAGGCAGTTTATGCCGAGGACGGCGTGAAGTTGACGCAGAAGCAGAAGGGGGCGTCGACTGGGGCGAGCACGCAGGTAGCCTCGTTGGTGAGTGCGACTGGCGGGGCACAAGATCAGGATATTGAAATGACCGCGCCCGCGATGGACTT
>JAYUJG010000414.1:0-4038 GCA_043765355.1 Acidobacteriaceae bacterium
GTCTCTGCCGTGGTCGTCTGGGCTGGCTTGGAGGAGCATCCGGCCATCGTCATCAATCCCGATGCTAGAATTGTGGCCAATAGTTTTTTCATCGTTTTGCCATGATTGTACTGAACTGACGCCATGGATTTCCATCTGGAACGGTTGCGGCAGGAACTCGATCGTGCAACAGGAGGAGTCAGCCCCAGCGCTATGACGCAGGCGCCCGCGGGAAAATGGACTCCCGCGCAGATTCTCGAACATCTTTTCCTTACCTATAAGGGCACCAACAGCGGATTGGCGAAATGTCTGGAACAGGGAACTCCGCTGGCCCGGAGCGTCACGCTGAAGGATCGTTTCGCTACTTTTCTGGTGGTGAATCTCAACCACATACCCGAAGGGCGCAAGGCTCCGGAACGGGCCACGCCGCGGGGAATGCCGCCGGAAGAAGTTCGGTCGGCAATGATCGCCGAGCTGCAAAAAATGAATGACAGCCTGGACGATTGCGAGCGCCGGTTTGGCGTCCGAGCCAAGATCATGGACCATCCATTTCTTGGACCGTTGACGGTTGGTCAGTGGCGGAAATTTCATTGGGTCCACGGGCGCCATCATGTGCGGCAGATTCGGAAACGGATGGCGAAGTCGTGATGGCGGATGTTCGGTCCGGCTTGCGACAAAGGGCTTTTACCTCAGGGGGCACGGTGCTCCTGTGCGTTCTGTGCCCCCATGCCGCTAATGGCGCACTTCGATAGTTGGCATGGGATTGATCTCAGGCCCTGATTTTACTGTTTGTCTTTGTCCGCTATTCCGGCCTTGCGCGCGTCCTCTTGCAATTGGTCGAGTTCCTGCTGGGCGGCATCGAGCGATTTCTTCTTGCCTTCCACGTCGCTCTTGTACTTGGTGTCTTCCTTGTCCCACTCGGCGGCGTTGCGCAGGCGGCTGCCGGCGTCGCCATACATGGCGGCGGCCCGCAGACGATATTCGCGCTGATCGAGGTCGAGTTCGTGGTTCAGTGAGTCGACTTTCTCTTTCTGCTTGTCGAGTTTCTTCTTTAAGTCGTCGTCGGTTTTCTGCCGGTCGGCGGCAACGGCGGCGGGGTTGGTGACAGCCTGGCTGGTGGCTTGGCGGTTGTTGGTGTTGGCGTCGGCCGGCGGTCCGACCACGCTCAGCTTCTGGTCGGTGGGGAGATTCTCGTTGTCGAAGTGGCGGCTGGCCGATTGAGGTTCAACTTTGTTCTTACGAACCGTTCGCGCGTAGTCCCCGAGGGACTGAGCGGATGCACCGCCGATCCCGATCAGGAGCAGCGTGCCGATGGCTAGTTGGTTGATGCGCTTCATGTTGTCATCCTTTCGCAAGCCGGCGATTGCTCCCGGCTTGCAGTCACTGTGATCAAGAACTTGTGGTGGCGCTGCGTGCGCCGCCGAGAAAACTTCCGATGGTGCGATCCAGTTGAGCCGCTTCGTGAGAGATGCTGTCGGCCAACTGGCGAGCCAGTTCCGCATCCCGGCTGCACGCCAGTTGCTGCGCATAGCCGGCGATGGTGGTCAGCGAGTGGCGCAACCCGAGCGCCATCTCCGACGAGATTTCGCGATGTATTTTTTGATCGTGCCGGATGCGCTCAATGTCGGTTTTATCCGTGATCATGAGCGTCATGCCCATGAGGCTCGCGTCTTCCGCCAGCACGGGAGAGGCCGTGACCTCGAGAACGTGGTTCTCGCCGTCACGCATGAAATAGTTGACGATCAACCCGCGAACCGCAGCGTTGCCGGCGAGAGCCGGAGCTAGAGCCTGTTCGACGGTCGAATCCGACGCCGAACCTGAACCTGGGCCGTCGTTTCCGGAGATTTCGGGGCGCAGCGTCGCAGTGCGGAAGAGATCGCTGAGGTGCAACCCCACGGGCGAGGCGAAGCCCAGCAGTTTACGCGCAGCGGCGTTGGCCTGGCGCACCAGGCCGCGGGTGTTGAAAAACAAGACTCCGCAGGAAAGATTCGAAAGAATCGTCGAGCTCAAGGTGTCGGAGGCTTTGGCTTTTCTGCGATCCGCTTGTTGCTGGCTGCTCAGTTCGTGCTTTTGTTGCTTCAGTTGTTGAATGACGGCGTGATAGGCGTGCACCGGCAATCCTTCCGAAGCGAGCGGAGTGTGATCGAAGGATTCGGGTTCCTCGACGAGATTCTTGCGCAGACGCCGGATCACGAACAGACCCAGCACGAACGCCGCCATGGCGGTGAGCATCAGCAAAGCCATGCGCAGAACCATGGGATTGACGAGGAGGCTCATAGGGCGCTCCAGTACCAGTGCAGGACTGCGTTGCCAAACAGGAATGACAAAATCGCCATGCCACCGAGAAATACTCCGAACGGCATCTCGTAGTAGCGGAGCGCCAGGCGTGCCGATTGCCAGGCGCGATGCCGCGCCTGTTGCGACGAAATGCACGAGGAATTGGCGCGCGCCTGATTCCGGCGAGTGCGCTTGATCCAGACGGCCAGAACCGTGCTCAACCCAAAAAACGAACCGGCAAGCGACGACGCAAAAATGGTTAAGACCGTCAGCTTGGTTCCGAGGAACGCGCCGATAAGCCCCATCAATTTGACGTCGCCAAAGCCCATGCCTTCAACTCCGCGGGCCCGCAAATAAATTGCGGCTGCGCCGTAGAGAAACGACGCGCCGACCGCCGCTCCCAGCAGTGAATCTGACAGTGACCAGATGCGCCAGGAGATTTCGCCTCGCATCGCGGCTGATACCAAGCCGGGCACGATGCGCGACGCCAGGTCATTCACTGGAACGACCAGGCTGAACAAGATTCCCAGCGCGATGCCTGGCAGAGTCATCGCGTCGGGAAGAAGCTTGGTCTCGGCATCGGTGAAGATCAGGCCGAGCAGAAGGTAGCCGAACACGGCGCACTTCAAGGCAGCGAGGGTCAAACCAAAATGCGAGTAGCAGCCAAGAAAAAGCAGGCTCGTGAGCAATTCAACGACGAGGTAGCGCGGAGATATCGGTTGTTTGCAGGCGCGACACTTGCCCCGAAGAATCAGCCAGCTCAGCACCGGCATGTTGTGGTAGAGGGGAATTTGATCTCCGCAATGAGGGCAGGCGGATCGGGGCGTTACGACCGACCTGCCGAGCGGCAACCGGTAAACGCAGACGTTCAGGAAGCTGCCAAAGCACAGCCCCAGAGCGAAAGTCGCAACTGCAATCACGGGATCCACGGTTTTAGCTAAATGCTGCTAAGTGCCCAGTCTTCTTGGATTTGGATGATTATAAGCCGGGTGGGCTGGCGGCCTGTAAGTACGAAGGTCACTGTACTTCTGCTGGGCGTAAGTTGTTGTGAATAATGAGGAACCCCCTCGGCCCGTTCCGGCGAACTCAACCGTAGAGACGCGGCAAGCCGCGTCTCTACGGTTGAATTTCTGGAGCCGACTGGTCAGGCGACCTGGCTGATTTCGATTTGCTGGGGCAGGAAGATCACGAACACCGTGCCGGTCGCTCGGGCCTCCACGCGGTCGCTCTTACGCTCGACTACCCGGCTTCGCACTCGAATCGATCCTCCGTGCTTCTGAACAATGCCGCGCGAAACCCACAATCCCAGGCCCGTGCCAGCGTCTTTCTTGGTGGTGTAAAAGGGTTCGAAAATCTGGTTTAGTTTGTCGCGCGCAATGCCGCTGCCGTTATCGGCCACGGTGATGCGAACTCCATCACGGCCATTGGACCAGTCGCGGCCCGTCGCCACGCGAACTTGAAGGGCGCCTCCGTCCCCCATGGCGTCGACCGCGTTCGCCAGAAGATTGGCGAGTAACTGCCGCAACTCGCTCGAGTATCCGCTGACCTGACAACCGCTGCGGTAGCGTCGCATGACGCGGACTTTCCGAGTCTCCAGTTTGCGGGAATAGAGCTGCAACACTTCGTCCATGATGGCGGCGGGATCCATGGAACCGGGAGAATTGGTGTCGCGGACGAATCCCAAAGTCTGCTGCGCGAGCTGTCCGATCCGTGCCACCTCTTGTTCGGCCATCGTCAGATATCCGGCGGCGTGGCCGGGATCGCGGCGTGCCAGGTAAAGCA
>JAYUJG010000415.1:0-8435 GCA_043765355.1 Acidobacteriaceae bacterium
TTAGTCCCGGTGAAGGTGGATACCTGGGAGAAATTCGTATTTGTGAACCTCGACGCGGACGCGGCTCCCCTGCTCGAGTTCCTTGGCGGCATCGTGAAGCGCGCGGCTCCGCTGGGCTTGACCAAGCTGCATTACTTTACGAGTCAGACGTATGACATTCACTGTAACTGGAAAGTGTTTGTCGATAACTACCTTGACGGGGGATACCATGTGCCTCATTTGCACAAGGGGCTCAACTCGGTTTTGGATTACAAGCACTACACGATCGAGAATGAAGACCGGTATTGCCTGCAGTCGAGCCCGATGGTGAGTTCGGAGGAAGACGCCGCCACCGGGACCACGCGGCGCGGCGACCGGGCCTGGTATTTCTGGCTGCATCCGAATTTCATGTTCAATTGCTACGAGGGGTATTTGGATACAAACCTGGTGGTTCCTGTGGACGTCGACCATTGCCGCGTGATTTTTGATTTCTATTTTGCGGATGTCGGCGAAGCGGCACGCGAGTACAACGAAGGCAGCGTGGCGGTGGGAAATCGCGTGCAGGACGAGGATTTGGGAATTTGCGAGGCGGTGCAGCGCGGGCTCAAGTCCAGAGCCTATGGTGCTGGGAGGCTCTCGGTGCGCCGGGAAGCCGGGGAACAGTTGTTTCATCGCTTGCTGGCGGCGGATTTGAAGAGTGGATTGGGGCAGGATATAGACCGCTGAATTCGCGGGGTAGGCGGAGAAAATCTTTTTACCACAGAGGGCAGAGAGGAACACGGGGGGAACCTGGTGAAATATCTTGTCAGAACCATTGTTTCGGTCGTTTTCCTGTTCGTGATGAGCCATTCGACGGTGGTCGCACAGGTGACCGTGGTGCGGGCGGGCCGGGTGATCGATCCAGATTCGGGGACTGTACTTACCGATCAGAAGATATTGATCGTGGGAAACAAGATTGCGGCGGTCGGCAAGGATCTCCATATCCCGGCGGATGCGAAGTGGATTGACTTGTCGGACAAGACAGTCCTGCCGGGATTGATTGACTGCCATACCCATGTGGCGGATGGACAGGGCATCGGGGAGCCCTTTGACGCGTTGCGGAAGACCGCGTCCCAGGTCGTGTTGGAGTCGGTTTCGAATGCCCGCGCGATGCTGCTTTCGGGTTTTACCACGGTCCGTGACGTGGGTACATATCGGGCTTTGAACGACATAGCGTTGCGCGATGCGATTGCCCATGAATATGTGATCGGTCCGCGGATGTTTGTGGCGGGGGCTTACATCACGATCACCGGCGGAGCGGGCGCGATGACGGGACAGGCGCCGGATATTCAGTTGCCTTGGGATCTGCACTATGGGGAGGCGAACAGTCCATGGGAAGTGCGGCAGAAGGTGCGGTTGCTGGCGCACGATGGCGTGGACGTGATCAAGATGCTGTCCACGGGTGCGGTGTTGACCCATGGAAGCAATCCAAAATCGACGGAGTTCACGGAGGAAGAATTGAAGGCTGGAGTCGATGAAGCCAGCCAGTTCGGGTTGCGCGTGGCGGTGCATGCGCATGGCGCGCAGGGAATCAAGAACGCGATTCTGGCGGGCGCGGCTTCCATCGAGCATGCCGAAAACCTGGATGACGACATCATCGCGCTGGCGAAGCAGCGCGGGACCTATCTGGATATGGATATTTACGACGAAGAATGTATCCAGGCGGGAGGGAAGACGGGGCAGACTCCGGCGGACTTTCTGGAGCATGATGCCGACTTGGGGAGAATCGGACGGGAGGCGTTTGGGAAAGCGGTGCGGGCGGGAGTGAAGATGTCGTTTGGCACCGACGCGGGCGTCTGCCCCTATGGGACAAGCGGAAAGCAATTCGCGTACATGGTGAAATATGGGATGACGCCGATGCAGGCGATTCAGGCGGCGACTTCGAATGCGGCGGACTTGCTGGGCCACTCGAACGAGTTGGGATCGATCAAGGCAGGCAAGTATGCGGACTTGATCGCAGTGAGCGGGGATCCGTTGAAGGACATCAGCCTGCTGGAGCGGGTGGAATTTGTGATGAAGGATGGGAAGGTATATAAGTCGGCAGGGGCGGCGGCTTGTTCGCAGTAGGTTGCGACTGCGGAGATCGCCGTGCCAGCCCTCACCAAAGCCGGCGCTTTTTGTGACAACGCCTGGAGTGCTTCGCGGCTTGCTAGGGATGAAAATTGAGTTCGATGAGCTCTTTGGTTTCCTGCGGCGCCGGTCCCCACTTCCACTTTTCAATCGCATCGACCGCCGCTCTGGCTAGCACCGGACTGCCGCCAACCACAATCGTGGTCTTCACTCTTCCGTTGGGTCCAACCAAGGCTTCCACTCTAACGGTTCCAACGATTTTCATTCTGCTCGCGAGTTCTGGATACAACGGGACTATCTGGCTCACGATCTTGCGTTTTACCGGTTCTTGTTCCTGGGCGGAAGCAACGGCAAGGGAAAAAAAGACTGCCAAGGCAGACGCAGCGATGGTGGACTTGAAGATGCGTTGCATTAGAAGACCTCCTTCCAATTAGACTATCCTTATTCAACGCGCGGGCGAAGGTAACCGCGGTAACCGGTCATGCCGACGTGCATGGCGCGAGCGATAATGACCGCTGGGCATGTCAGGGCTGAAATCGAGCCGTCTTCAATCGGCGGTCTATTGGTGATCTCTGGGGATCGTTTCCTGCCAGGTTTTCTGCTTAATTTCCTGACCGTCTTTGAATAGCTGGCGGATGTACTTGTAGTAGAAATTCTGGGCATCGCTCGACAGCGTGAGGTGCCCCTGCCAGATGAGAGTGTGATCCTTCAATGTGATCGCGATTTCGGCTTCGCCCTGAGCCGAACTGGTTTCGGGATGGTTGTCGTCGACTGAGTAAGTGATGCCTTCGAAATCCAATTCCTTTCCCCAAGGATAGGTTTCTTCCGACTTCCCCGTCCACGTCACTTTTGTTTTGGCGTTGACTTCGTCGCGCTCGGTTTTCCACTCGCCGGGCCAGGGAAATCCCTCGCCGTGAATATCGCTGCGCTCGACGGTGGGTGCAGGGGGCGCGAATCGCGGAGCGGCGTACATCGAGGGCGGGACCAGTGGAAGTATGAGGCGCGATCCGGTCTCTCCGCCCAGTTGCAGCGTGGTCGTCATCGCGTAGGGAGTCGGCCAAACCATGGGCCAAAGGGCGTTCGAGACCGCCAAGCGGATGCGGTGGCCTTTCGGAAATGTCCAGGTGGCCAAATGCATTTCAATATCGAGCGAGTAAATCTGGTTGGGCGCCAACTCTTTTGGATCGGCAGCAGATTCGCGTTGCGCGCCGTTTATTCCGGCGCCGGTGATTTGAGTTACCGTGCCGTCGGGCGCGATGTCGGAGAGGCGCGCGAACCAGTCGGCTAGCGGAGCGGACGCGCTGGCGCGGAGCAGAGCGTGAGGGCGTCCCAGGATGGTGAGATCTTGCGTGAGCGCGGCTGAATCGTAGGTGAGGCTGAAGGCGTCAACGGGGCGCTGATCGGTTAACAGTTCCCCCCACCAGAATCCGGCTTCCACGCCGATACTGGGAACGTAGCGCAGTTGCTGGACGGCGGGTTTCGCGGGCTCCGTCGAGAGAACGTGAGCATCGTAAAGATAGAGCGTCGTGTTCGCCACGCTCTTTTTTGGCCAGCCACTTTCGGCGCGCCATTTTCCGGGCACATTTTTCAGGTGGGCATCGGGAGGATGCCACTCCTGCATGTAAATGGCGAGTGGTGGCTCATCCATGATGCCGGTGTTGCGGTTCTTCAGCCAGTAGTCCCACCAGCGGAGGGCTTGATCGCGCCACTCGATTTGCGGACCGGGATCTGCTTCATTGGGGAAGGTGTGATTCCAGGGGCCAATAATTGCTTTTACCGGCGCTTTTACCTGCTCGAACATTTTTGGAATGGAATCGCGATAGCCATCGAGCAGGCCTCCGATGAGGAAGCAGGGAACTTTGATTTCGCTGAGCGGACGAAGCGGGGCGCGCCAGAATTCGCCATCGCGCTGATGTTTGAAATACATCAGCGACCACGGCGCGGAATCGAAACGCGGACCCAGCACTTTTTCGTCGAGCGTGTAGTCGGGAGCTCCGGTCATGCCGGGAGCGAGGTCCATGTTGAGCTCGAATTCGTCGAAATGCATCATGCCGTCGACGTAGTGCACGTCATCGTGAAAGAGTTGCTCGGTGGCATCCACGGCGAGGATGGCCTTGAGCGCGGGCGGATTCCGCATTGCGAGCTGGATCGAATTAAAACCTCCCCACGAAATGCCGAACATTCCAACCTTACCGGTGGACCACGGCTGACTCGCTAACCACGCGATCACACGCTCGCCATCAAGCTGCTCCTGCTCGGAATATTCCCGATCCGTGGGTACTCCTTCACTGGCGCCGAAGCCGCGGATATCGACGCGCACGCTGACGTATCCGTGAGCCGCGAACCAGGAATGCACGGGATAGTCGCGCGCGGCGGTGGCGTCGTCTTTGCGGTAGGGGAGATATTCCAGGAGCGCGGGAAATTTTTCTCCGGGCTTGGCTTCGCTTGGCATGTAGAGAGTGGCCGCGAGGCGAACGCCGTCGGGCATGGGGATCCATTGCTGGACCATGCTGACGGTGTGCAGGGAGGGCGGCGCCTTGGGCGCGGGAGACGCGCTAAGAATCGAGAGGCCTGCGACCGGAACGAGGAGCGCCAGCATCCCAGCCAGTCGAAAGTGGCTGCGGCCACCGGCAACTGCCGAGCCGCGCTCGGCCTGGACGGGCGAGAGCGCTTGGCCCCACGCGAGCAGATGAGAACCTGGAAACATGCGCGCCGCAAATCATAACAGGAGAGAGAGGGTGTGTGCGATGTAAGGGTGGCGTCAGTTCAGCGGGGGCAGGCCCACATCGGCGACCATCTTACGGAAGGCGGGGTCGTCGTGCAGGTGGTCAAATTCGTGTTCGCACGCCATCTGGGCAATGCCATCGGCATGCTGATCGTACGCAATTCTCAGGTAGCGCATCGCGTCTTGCTTGTTCCCTAGAACGGAGTAGGTCGCGGCGAGGAAGAACGGAGAAAACCGGCCGCGATCATAGAGTCTTTGTTGTTGCAGGCCAAGGGCATCGAGCAAACCCTTCGCGCCTGCGGCGGCGAAACCCTTTTCGGTGGCGTCGGCAACGGCGAGGGCCGAGCTATCGCGCATCAGGCTGGCTTCCTTTCTCGCTTCGGAAAGGTAGTGGGGGTAATCCGCCGTGAGCAGGTAAATCTGTTTCAAAGAGCGGTGGGGAGAAATAAAATCGGGCTCGCTTTCCTCCATCTGCTGGAGTAAGGCGATGGCCTCTTGCTGGCGGCCTGCATCGAAAAGCAAGATACCTTTGTCGGCCAAAACGGATTTCGAAGCAGGGTCGAGGGCTTGCGCGCGTTCGATCTCAGCCAGGGATTCGGGGAAATGGCGGAGACATGCAAGGTAAGTCGCGTACCAGTGATGAGCGATGCCATTGTTGGGATTGAGTTCAATGGCGCGGCGGAATTCCCGATCAGCGGTGGCGGCATCCCACATTCCGTAGAAAAAAACAAAGGCCAGCGAGGCGTGGGCTTCGGAGGATTGAGGGTCGAGTTCGACGGCTTTCTTGGCGGCGGCTAGGGCTCGTGGGTAGGCCTCCGCGGATGGCATCACGGTGTATTCGCGAAGCAGGTTGTAGCAATCGGCAAGCCCAACATAGGCCGGCGCGTAGCCTGGGTCGTGGACGATGGCCTGGGTAAATGAGTCTACCGCTTTGGTCAGGCTCTCGGGAGTTCGCTTCTCCCAATAGTAACGGCCTTTGAGATAGAACTCCTTGGCTTCGCGATTTGCGGGTTGACGGGCGGCGCTGGGTGCTGGCAAAGAAGCTGGGGTGGTGGCTGTGCTCGCCTTCGCGGAATGAGCGTTTCCACCGTCCCGCTTCAGCCAGAAGGCCAAGACCGACAACAGCAACGCAAGGCCGGGCAAGAGGATAATAAATTTCCAATTTACCCGAGGCGCAGGCGCGGGTCGGGCAATCGGTTCCGATCTGGGATCGCCATTGGCGTGTGCGGGGACTGGCTCGGACTGGGTCGGCGCTATCCAGCGGTAGCCGCGGCGGTCGACGGTCTCAATAAAAATAGGATTGTCGGGAGAATCGCCGAGGGCATCGCGCAGACGCTTGATGGCGCTGCTGATCCCGCGGTCAAAATCGACAAAGACGTCTTGCGGCCAAAGCGCCGCCCGGAACTCTTCCCGAGTCACGACTTCGTTGGGGCGGCTTAGAAGGAGTGTGAGTGTACGGAACGGCAGATCCTGGATCCTGACCCGGATTCCTTTCTTGCGCAAATCCCCCGCACGCAGGTCGGCCTCAAACACACCGAATCGGACAACGATCGGAAGTTCACTGGACACACTCACGCTCGACCCACCCAAAGGGAGATTCCCAGGCGAGACGCCAGTCTACCATTGGCACAAACCAACGCGAGAGGCACCTTCGGGCCATTACGGGTCCAGACAATAACTTCTCGCAGGCAATTGTAAATAAATCACTTAATTCGTTGCTTCGATGCAGTGCAGGCGTTGCTTCCGGAGCATTGACCGGAAGGCTCATTTCGGGTGACAGTCGGCGTGCATTCGCGGTCTGATCGGCCACCGGGTGGTGAGCGGATCCAGGAACCTCGAAAGCAGTTTCCCCCAAGATCCCAATGGAACGAGCAACCTTACTCCCAAGGAGACACTTTATGAGTTCGCTCTATCGCACGACGAGAATGGAAAGCTCTACGGCGGCGTTTGTGCTTACCGTGCTCGCCGCTGTCATTCTGATCGCTGGAATCACGAGTCCGGCGCAGGCCCAAACTTATCCCGTAGCTTTTCCGGTGCCCACCACTTTTGCCTTGGACGCCATTCCTCCTGGCTATTCACCCGATGGGGTCGCTGTCGGAGACTTCAACGGGGATGGAAAGCTCGATGTTGTCAACGTGAGCGGCAATGTTGGCTGCGGCGGTGGGACCATCGACGTGATACTTGGGAACGGGGACAGCACATTTCAGGTGCCGATAAGGACCCCATTTGGGGGCTGTGGTTATACAATCTACGCCGTCGCCGTGGGTGACTTCAACGGCGATCACCTCCTCGACGTTGCAGCGTGGGGTGCAGATCCAAGCGGCAACCGCGTAGTCTTCATCTTCCTGGGCAACGGTACCGGGTCACTCACTTACAGCGCCAGTTATGCAGCCCCGATCAGTGGCAACTCTAATCCCGGTCCCAGCAGCGTCGTTGCGAGCGATGTGAGCGGCGACGGCAAACTGGACTTGGTTGCCCTGACTCCTAACAACGGCGTTTATGTTTTCCTGGGCAACGGCGACGGCACTTTTCAGACGCCCACGAACTATCCCCTGACCACCACCTCGGCGCCAGCTTCTGCGGTCGCTGTGGCAGATCTGAGCGGCGATGGTAAACCTGATTTGGCGATCAATGTGGACAGTGGTCTGGGTGTGCTGCTGAACAACGGCAACGGCACGTTCGCTGCGGCGGTCTACTACGCCGGGCCCGGTGGCACATCCAATCCCGGCATCGCAATTGGCGACGTCAACGGCGACAAAAAGCCGGATGTGATTGTGACCAACTACACCGGCTCCGTGGCCGTGTTCCTTAACAGTGGCACCGGCACGTTCACGCTCAATGGCACGGTCGGCGCGATCAAACTGGGCACCCACTTCGTAGCCCTAGCTGATATCAACGGCGACAAAAAGCTCGACATCGTGGTCGCCGATGACAACGGAGAAATTTGGATTTTCTATGGCAAGGGCAATGGAACCTTCACCAGCGGGCCCGGCTACCCGCTCCAAGCGAGCTCAGTCCCGTATGGCATGATCCTCGCCGACTTCAACGGGGACGGCGCACTGGATATATTGGAACAGGACGCCAGTGAGCCGCTTGGCTTGGTGGCGCTGGGACGTGGCGATGGTACCTTCCAGAGCAACCAGTTTTACGCGCACGCGAACTTAGGTTCGGGCAACAACATCGTCACAGCCGATTTCAACGGCGATGGCATTCCGGATGTGGCGTATTCGTATGCGCTTCCAGCCGGAACAGGCGCCCCGGATTTCGCCATCATGCTGGGGAGTTCGCACGGAGCATTGGCGAGCCCCACCTATGTGAGCGCGAACACTTGCACCTTCGAGCCAGTGTTTTGGATCGCCGCCGGCGACGTGAATGGCGACGGCAAAGCCGACATTGTGGCGACACTCAAGCTCGGCGGAGCGGGATGCCAGGACAACCACGTCGCGGTGCTGACCGGCAAAGGTACGGGTAAATTCAACACGCCCGCTTACTACCCCACGGGTACGACAGCGCAGGAGATCGAAGTGTTCCTGGCTGACGTGAATGGCGACGGGAAGCTCGACATCGTAACCTCGAACTCGGACGGCACCATCAGCGTGTTGCTCAACAAAGGCAACGGCAC
>JAYUJG010000416.1:0-6526 GCA_043765355.1 Acidobacteriaceae bacterium
CGGACCGAAGCCAAGTGGAGGGACCTTGCCTTTTCAGCACTTTCACGCCCTTGCCCTACCCCTCGCCATATGTGGCGAACACTACACTCAATACACTAGCGAAGTTCCGATTAAGCCTCCGGTTCCCCTGTGTGCCCCGGTGTACCCTGTCGTTCAAGCTTTTCGTCGGTACTGAATCATCGCTTCCCTAGTTCACGCAATAGTTCACGCGATTCACGCACGAACTCGCATCGCTGCCCGTTTGACCCTTCCCACCGCCCTTCGCTAAACTCAAAAGATTCAGTGAAATACAAGACCTCATCCTATGTCTGACAGCATTCAAATCAAACTCCCCGATGGCAGCACCAAAGAATTCCCCAAAGGCGCCACCGCGCTCGACGTTGCCAAATCCATCAGCCCGCGTCTCGCCGACGCCGCCCTAGCCGCCAAGTCGAACGGCGATCTCATCGACCTCACCCGCCCGCTCGACCACGACGCCGACCTGCAAATCCTCACCGACAAGCACCCCGAAGCCCTCGAGGTCTATCGCCATTCCTCCGCGCACCTGCTCGCCGCAGCCGTCCTCGAACTATTCCCCGAAACCAAACTCGGCCACGGCCCCGCCACCGAAAATGGTTTCTTCTACGACTTCCATCGTTCCACCCCGTTTACCCCCGAAGACCTCGAAACAATCGAGAAGAAAATGCAGGAACTCGTCCAGCAGAACCTTCCCTACGCGCGCGAATTCGTCGACAGAACGGAAGGTCTCGAGAAATTCAAGGCCGAAGGCGACTTCATGAAATGCCATTTCATCGAGCAGTTCACCAAGCCCGATGAAAAAATCTCGATTTACAAAACCGGCAAATTTCTCGACTTCTGCCGTGGCCCACATCTGCCTTCCACCGGAAAGATCAAAGCTTTCAAACTCTTCAACATTGCCGGCGCCTACTGGCTCGGCGACGAAAAAAATCAGCATCTACAGCGCATCTACGGCACCTCGTTCTTCTCCAAAAAAGATCTCGACGCCTATCTCACCGGCATCGAAGAAGCCAAAAAGCGCGACCATCGCGTCCTCGGCAAACAACTCGACCTGTTCTCCATCCAGGAACTCGCCGGACCAGGCCTCATCTTCTGGCATCCCAAGGGCGGCATCATCCGCAAAGAGATGGAAGACTGGATGCGCGAAGAATACCTGCGCCGCGGCTATTCGCTCGTCGTGACGCCGCATGTCGCGCGCCGCCAGCTTTTCCACACCTCGGGCCACGAGGGCTATTACTCCAACAACATGTTCGACGCCATGGAACTCGACGACGCCGAATATCGCCTCAAGCCCATGAATTGCCCCGGCCACATCCTGATCTACAAAGATTCCCTGAAGTCGTATCGCGATCTCCCGGTGCGCTTGGGCGAAATGGGCACCGTCTATCGCTACGAGCGTTCCGGCGTGATGCACGGCCTGCTGCGCGTCCGCGGCTTCACCCAGGACGATGCACACATCTTCTGCACTCCCGACCAGATTGAAAATGAAATTGTCGGCTGCCTCGAGTTCGCGCTCGCCGTGCTGAAAGCTTTCGGCTTCGACAAATTTCAAACCGAGCTTTCCACCTGGGATCCGATCGACAAGAAAAGTTTCCTCGGCACCGAAGCGCAGTGGAACCTCGCCAACCACTCACTCGAAAACGCGCTGAAAAAACTGAATATCGAATACAAAACCATCCCCGGCGAAGCCGCGTTCTACGGTCCCAAAATCGACGTCAAGCTAGTCGATGCCATCGGGCGTCTCTGGCAGCTCTCCACCGTCCAATTCGATTTCAATCTGCCACAGCGCTTCGATCTCGAATACGTCGCCGAAGACGGCACTCGCAAGCAGCCGCTCATGGTCCACCGCGCGCTCTATGGATCGCTCGAACGCTTCTTCGGCGTCCTCATCGAACACTATGCCGGAGCCTTCCCCGTTTGGCTCTCCCCGGTTCAAGTCGCGATGATCCCAATCGCCGAACGGCACGTAGAGTACGCGGAGAAAGTCGCTGCGCAACTGCGCGCCCTCGGCGTGCGCGTCGAGGTCGATTCGCGCAACGAAAAAATGAACGCCAAAATTCGCGGACACGCCATGCAGAAAGTCCCCTTCCTGCTGGTGGTCGGCGACAAGGAATCCGAAGCGAACAAGGTCAACGTCCGCACCCGCGGCAAAGAAAAGACCGAAGACATGGGGACGCCTGAGTTCGTGGAGAAGATTGAAAAGCTGATCGCAGAGAAGCGTTCCGCGTTATAATTCCTCTTTGTGGTAACAAACAGGAACCATGCAATTCCTCCATCTACAGGAGGATTTTCATGGTATACAATGGTTACTATGATTGTCCGCTTTGCTGACATCGCGCTCGTCCGCGCCGCTTTGCGGCGCGGCCGCGTCGTCGCTCTTCTCGGTCCCCGCCAGTGCGGCAAGACCACCCTCGCCCGCGGCTTCGTCGCCTCCTCCTCCCTCAACTACTTCGATCTCGAGGACCCTCAAAACCTCGCCCGCCTCTCCCACCCCGACACAGCTCTGCGTTCCCTGCGGAAGGTGGTGGTCATCGACGAGATCCAGCGCCGCCCCGACCTGTTCCCCTTGCTGCGCGTCCTCGCCGACCGGACTCCTCTGCCCGCGCGCTTTCTCATCCTCGGCAGCGCCTCCCCCGATTTGCTCCGCCAATCGTCCGAGTCCCTCGCCGGACGCATCGAGACTGTTCCCCTCGAGGGGTTCCGGCTCTCCGATCTCGGCGCCGACGCTCAAGGCCATCACTGGCTTCGCGGCGGATTTCCGTTGGCATACACTGCCCGAACCGACGCCGACTCGATGACCTGGCGGCGTCAGTTTCTGCAAACTTTTCTGGAACGCGACTTGCCCCAACTCGGCATCTCCATCCCAGCTTTGACCTTGCGCCGCTTCTGGAACATGGTCGCCCACTATCACGGCCAGACCTGGAACGGCGCCGAGTTAGCTCGCGCTTTGAATTTGAGTGAGACCACCGTCCGCCGCTATCTCGATCTCATGGCCGATGTCTTCATGCTCCGGCAATTGCCCCCGTGGTTTGAGAATCTCGGCAAGCGCCAGGTGCGGGCACCCAAAGTCTACGTGCGCGATAGTGGACTGCTGCACGCTCTGCTCGGGATCGCCAATCAACGCGACCTCGAGTTCCATCCCAAAGTGGGCGCTTCATGGGAGGGCTACGCCGTCGAGGAGGTTCTCAAATCCTTCCGTCCCGACGAGGCCTACTACTGGGCCACGCACAACGGCGCCGAGCTTGACCTCCTGCTCTTCAAAGACGGCCGCCGCATCGGCGTCGAGTGCAAACGTGCCGACGCGCCGGTGCTAACCAAATCCATGCAGATCGCCCTCACCGACCTCAAACTCGACCACCTGTATGTCCTGTATCCCGGCGACAAGCCGTATTCGCTCGGCAAAAAAGTCGATGTAGTACCGCTGGCAAAATTTGTCCACGCAAGGTAGTCGGGTAGTCGACAAAAAAAGAGTGGCGGTGCCCCAGGTTCGCGCCCGTCCTTTGGGCGCTAACCTGGGTCCTTCTACCTGTCCTTCTACCTGTCCTTCCACTGTCCTTCCACACCCTTCCACACCCCTCCCTTCCTTGCGTTCACCCCCTGTGGTAGCATCCAGAGTTTCGCAGGCGTTGTTGGGCTGGCCTGTACCTGTACTCATCCATATCCCGGGCCTCATCACCCTTCCCGCAAGCCTGCGGAAGGAGACAACCCGTGAAAGTCTACGAAGGAGCCCATCTCCGCAACCTTGCCCTGATCGGACACGGCCATGCCGGCAAAACCACGCTCGTGTCCGCCATGCTCTACACCGCCGGCGCTGCGCCCCGTCTCGGACGCGTCGATGACGGCTCCGCCATCACCGATTACGACGAAGAAGAAATCACCCGCAAAATGTCAATCGGCACCGGCCTCGCCTTCGTCGAATGGGGCAAGACCGATCCCGACAAGGTCAAGATCAATCTCCTCGACACTCCCGGCTTCAACATGTTTGTCCACGAAGCCAAGATGGTGCTCCCCGAAGTCGACGCCGCGCTCGTCGTCGTCGATGGCGTCGCCGGCGTCGAAGTCATCACCCAGCGCGTCTGGGGATACTGCAGCGACATCGACCTCCCACGCATGATCGTCGTCAACCGCATGGACCGCGATCGCGCCGACGCCAACCGCGTCCTCGAATCGCTCACCAACGCTTTCGGCCGCGCCGTCACTCCCCTGCAACTCCCCATCGGCAAAGAAAAAAGTTTCAGTGGCATCGTCGATCTCGTCCGCATGAAGGCCTACACCTATGAACTCGGCGGAAACGGCAAAGGCAAAGAAGGCCCGATCCCCGCCGACATGGCCGACGTCGCCAAAGAAGCTCACGAAAAATTAGTCGAACTCGTCGCCGAAGGCAAAGACGAGTTGATGGAAGAATTTTTTGAAAAGGGAACCATCCCCGAAGAAGACTTGGTCCCCGCTCTGCACGAAGCCATCCGCGAAGACAAACTTTTTCCCGTCCTCTTCACCTCCGGCCTCGGCAACGTCGGCGTCGATGAGCTCATGGATTTCATCGTCGACTACACCCCCGCCGCCAGCGAACATCACGCCATCGCCGGACAGCCTGCCGGCGGCGACGCCGAGCCCGCAGTGCGCAAAGGCACCGACAACGAACCCGCTTCGGTTTACGTATTCAAAACCATGTCCGATGCCTTCGCCGGACGCATTTCCTATTTCAAGGTTTTCTCCGGCATCCTGAAAAACGACGCGTCCCTGCAAAACTACAATCGCAATATTCAGGAAAAATTTTCCCACATCTCGCTGATCCAGGGCAAACAAGCCGTCCCCATCTCAGAGCTGCACGCCGGCGACATCGGCTCCGTCGCCAAGCTGCGCGAAACTCTCACCGGAGACACGCTAGGCGATAAGTCATCCCCGATCCGCTATCCGATGGTGCAACTCCCCGAGCCAGCCATCACTTTCGCCATCGAACCCAAAAGCCGCGCCGACGAAGACAAACTCGGCGTCGGCCTCCACAAGCTGATGGAAGAAGACGCCATGCTCCGTTTCTTCCGCGACCCGCAGACCAAGGAATTCCTCATCGCCGGCACCGGACAGCAGCACATCGAAGTCGTGGTCTCAAAGATGAAGAAGCGTTACCACGCCGAAGTCATCCTGAAATCCCCCAAAGTCCCCTATCGCGAAACCATTCGCGGCAAGGCCGACGTCCAGGGACGCCACAAAAAACAGACCGGCGGCCACGGCCAATATGGCGATTGCAAAATAAAAATGGAACCGCTGCCCCGCAACTCCGAAGTTGAATTCGAATTCGTCAACGACATCTTCGGCGGAGCCATCCCCCGCAACTTCATCCCCGCCGTCGAAAAAGGTATCAAAGACGCCGCCGCCCGCGGCTATCTAGCCGGATATCCCGTAGTGAACTTCCGCGCCATCCTCTACGACGGCTCCTATCACGACGTCGACTCCAACGACCTCTCGTTCCAGATGGCAGGCCGCATCGCCTTCCGCAAAGCCATGGAAATGGCCAAGCCCACCCTCCTCGAACCCGTCATGCACGTCGAGATCACCATCCCCGACGAATTCGCTGGCACCATCATGGGCGACCTCAACAGCCGTCGCGGCCGCATCCAGGGTATGGACAACAAAGCCCACAACACCATCGTGAAAGCCGAAGCCCCCATGGCCGAAATGCTGACCTACGGCGCCGACCTCACCTCAATGACTCAAGGCCGAGGCAGCTTCTCGATGGAAATGCATCACTACGACACCGTCCCGCAACAACTACAGGACAAGATTGTGGAGAAGGCAAAAGCGGAGCGCGGTGAGGTGAAGGAAGAGGAAGAATAAACTTCAGTAGCGACCGCGCTCCCCGTCGTCTGATTGCGGCAATCCGTCCTCGTCCTATCCCATGATTTCATCGGGGGTGCGGGAATCGAGGTCGGGTAGGCGATCGACCCGCCGCAGAATGGCGTCGAGATCCGCCTTAAGTGTCTTCTGCTTTGCCTTCTTCTTGGACCGGGAAGTCATGTTTCTCGCAATACTATCGACCTAACTTAGGAACTCTTCAGCCCCTCGGCCTTCGCCAGCTTCCCCTGCCGCTCATCAAACGTCCAAAACCGCTCCGCCTTAAGCTCCAGCGCACTAGCGACGTGCAGGCTGTCCAGAGTCCGCACCCCGAGCTTCGGCCCGTGACGTCGCGCGATCTCGGCGCAAACGCCAAAGACGTTCTCTGGCATCTCCGTCTCTATCCACAAACCGCTGGCCCGGTCCTTTTCGAGCTCACGGTAAACCTGTTGCGCTTCCGACATGGTCAGGTTTTTGTAGAAGACTTGTTGCGCCACGGCATGCGCATACTCAGCGGCATGGAGAGGAGTAAACCAGACACGCATACCCGAATCGAGCAGCTGCTCGGCGGCCTTCGAGTGCGCGTCCTCGAGATAGATCGACACGAAAAAGCTGGAGTCTGCGTAGGCCGTCAATAACGCCCCCGCTCTCTGATAAGAAGTTCCACGGCCGGCAA
>JAYUJG010000417.1:0-16211 GCA_043765355.1 Acidobacteriaceae bacterium
CGCCGCGCACCGGTTTGGTGATGATAGAATCAAAACCCTCGTCTCGGTGAGGAAAATAAATATTCCAGCCTCGCCTTGCCAAAATCCCAGCAACATAGAGTTCGGCGAAATAGTCGGATCCGCTCATGTCGCTTTGCGGAACGTCTTTCACATGGTTCTCCTCTCGAACGAAATTCACAAACTTTATTACGGCAGATACGGTTGCGCTCCCTCATTCTCCACAAACTTGCGCAGCCCTTCTTCGACTGCGGGGCGCGAATAAAGGTCGCAGAAAATATCGATCTCGCGTTTCAACTCGTCATACGGAATCGGTTTCAGAAACGCTTTCGCCGCCGCCGTTGTCTGCTTGTCAAATTTCCCTGCCTGGCTAGCGGTAGCGCGCGCCACCCGCAGCGCCTCGCCTTCCGCGGCAATCTGGCTGACGAGGCCGATTTGTTGCGCTTTCATCACATTAAAACTCCGCCCCGTCAGCAGCAGATCGCGCACCACGGCATTCCCCAGATCCCGCTTCAGGCGCGGAATCCCGCCGAATCCCGGAATCAATCCCAGCCGCAATTCCGGGAAGCAAAAGCGCGCCATGCGATCCGCAATCATAATGTCGCAAACCAGCGCCAGCTCGAATCCTCCGCCAAACGTCACTCCATGCACCGCCGCAATCGTCGTCAAGGGTGCGGCGTCGAGCGTATTCATCACGGCGTGAATACGCTCCAGAAATTCACGCACTCCGCGCATCGCGGCGGCTTTTTCCATCTGCCGCCTGCGCTGAAACAATTCCCGCAAATCCGCGCCCGCCGAAAACCCCGCCTTCTGCGCTGAATAAATAATCAGGGCATGACTCTCTTTCGCCAGCACCGGAACGACAGCAGTAAACTTCTCCAACTCCGCAAGCGTCACCGACCCAATTTCGTTGCAGGGATCGCGATGGAGCGCCAACTCAATCGCTCCGTTCACGATTTGCCACGAAAGCGTTTGCCCCTTGAATTCCTTCATGCCATCTGCGCCGCCGGCGAGGTTTCGCTTTTCGAGGCGCGGTTCTTCGACGCCTCATACATGGCGTCGATTTCGCTCTTAAATCGTTCGGCAATTAAATCGCGTTTCAGTTTTCCGTTCGCCGTCAGTAGTCCACTCTCAATGGTGAATGCATCAGCCACCAGATGAAACGCGCGTACCTGCTTATAATGCGGCAGCGCGGGATTCACCCGATCAAGCGCCGTCTGCGTCGTCTCCGGATTCACCTTTCCAGTAACCAGCGCCGCCAGGTACCCACGACCGTTGCCCACAACCACCGCTTGAATCGCGTCCGGCAGTTCGTTCACAATCTTCTCTTCAATCGGCTCCGGAGCGATGTTATGCCCCGACCCAAGAATAATCAGGCTCTTAATCCGTCCGACAATCTTCCAGTTTCCGCTCGCATCGACTTCGCCCTGGTCGCCGGTATGGAACCAGCCATCGCGCAGCACTTTCGCCGTCTCCTCGGGACGATTCCAATACCCAGGGAAAATATTCGGCCCGCGCACCACTATCTCTTCGTTCTCGACGATCCTCATCTCCACGCCGGCGATCGCAGGCCCCGCGCGCCCCGGAACAACCGGTACATCGGGATCGTCCATCGTACAAATCGCAGTCGTCTCCGTGAGACCGTAAACCTGCAACACTGGGATTCCCAGCATCATAAAAAATAGTTGCGTCTCAACATTGAGCGGCGCCGAACCACAAATCAGCGCGCGTAATTTGTCCCCGACCATCTTCTTTCGAATCGTGGGAAACACGAGCCGATTCGCAAGGCCGAGCCAAAACCTGTCCCCCGCGCGCGATTTCCCTTCCTGCCGCCTCACCCAAGCGCCCTTTGCTTTCGTATAAACCTTCAACGGAAGCCCGCCTGTTTTCCAAAGCTGCTCGTCAATCCCTTTGCGCATGCGCTCGAGAAGTGCGGGAACATTTAGGAAGTAATCCGGTGACGCGAGGCGCATCTCGGCGGCGATCTTTCCGAGATCGGTGTTCAACGTCAGCTTGCTGCCTCGCGACAAAGAGGTCAGCATCATGATCCACGAGCCCGCAAAGCAAAGCGGCAGGTAATGAAACACGGATTCCTGCCCGGGCCTTTTTTTCATGAGCCGCTCCAGCCGTCCCGAAGTGCAACCCAGCATGTATGCGACGTTGCCCGCGCTGAGCATCACGCCCTTCGCTTCGCCCGACGTGCCCGAGGTGTAGATGATTGTCGCCACATCTTTTTCCGCAACCGCCAGCGCAGGGTTTTCAACAGGCTCACGGGTTGTACTGAAAACATTCTCGAAACAAAAGTGTGGCGGAGCTTCCGGCCACGCTTCAACAATCGCCTCGGCCAAGGCGGGTTCTCCACATGCGATCACCGCGGGCCAACAATCCTTCATCATCGCGACTAGCTCCGCGGGAGCCTGTCGCTCATAGAGCGGAACCACCGTCAGCCCCTCGGCCATGATGGCCAAATCCATCGCGACCCATTGCATCGAATTATGCGCCAGCAGCGCGCACCGGTCGTCTTTTTTTAAACGCAAACGCCGTAGATACGCCCGTGCTACCAGCACCTGAGCAAGCAATTGCCGCGCCGTAAGCGGCAGCGTTTGACCGTCGCGCATCTCCTGCAGCACGACGGCGTCGCCGCTGCGTTCGAGGCTCGCGAAGATTTGGTCTAGAAAAGTCATCGGCTCTCAAATAACTTTGTCCATTGCGCAGTGCGCGGCGTTTCCCGGAGCTTACCCGTACGCCGCCACCAGCCCGCGCAGCCCTTCGCTCATCGGCGGCAAATAATCTTCCCAGCTCCACTCCCCGCGCCGCGTGGGGAACATTGGATAGCGTCGCTGCACTTCTTCTTCGAAGTAAACTCCCATGCGCGCCATCAATTTCAAGTTCCTGACGACCGTCCGCGCGATCCCATCGGCAATTCGTTCCCCATCGCGTTCCAAAATCTCGAGCGCCGCCAGCGTTCGCGCCTCCAGGTCCACATCGTCAACATTCATCAGCAGTTCCGGATGCCCGCGCTCATTCATCAGATTTCGTATGCGCTCATCCATGGTGATTCCGGCCGACGGCACCAGCGCCGGCATCGACGTTACAATCCCGTGATAACGCGAAGACAACATCATGCGGCACGCCCGCAGAATGCTGACGAGTTGATACATGTTGTAGTCGTCCGATGTCAGCACCGGCACTCCGCCAAGCTTCTCTGAAATTCGCTTCGCGGGACGCGCGTCCATGCGTTCGGTCGCCGCCATGATCACAAACACATTCTTCTTCTGACGAAACGCGGCCACCGCGCCCGCAATCGAACTCAGGTAGTGTTCGTAAGCGCGATCCGCCTCCGGCCCCGCATTGTGAAAATACGGCCCGCGGTAGTGACTTTCTTTATATGCTCCAGTCAGACTGTGCAGCGCGGTTTTCGCCACCGACGCCTTCACCGGCCACTCAAACGGATTGATCGGACACACCACCAGCACCGGCGTTTTCCCGTCCCAGCCCACATCGCGCAGCGCCTTTTGACCATATTCCGCGGCCAACGGCTCAAATGTCCAAGCCGTGTCTGTGCCTAACTCGGTAGGCACACCAAGCTCGCGCAGAATTTTGCGCGACTCGTCGTTGCGCGTGATCACCAGCGAATTCCGGCAGTAGCGTCCGCACATCTTCGCGACCAGCGGATCCATGTGTCCTGCCTCGGCGCCGTAACCGACCGACAATTTATTTTCCGCCGCGGCAATGCCGAGCGAGCCGATCATCATTGTCGCCAGCGCGTTCGCGAATTTCGATTTAAACATCGAACCTTCGCACGCCACCACGCCATGATGTTTCGGAACTTCATTCGCCAGGAACGGAGGAAAGATATCCGGCAACCGCACCTGCGACGTGCCGTCGAAATATCCGCGCGACCGGTCAAAATTAAACGTCATCATGCTGAGGTCGACGTTCTCGGGCCCCAATATCCGCCGGATCTGCCGCAGCATCTCTTCCACCCGCACATCCGACCCGGTATTACGCGTGCCGTTATAGCCCGCAAACAGCAGTTTCAGTTTCTCGCCCGGCTGCCACGGTTCCCGCTTGCCCATCATCCATTGCAGCTTTTTGCCTTCGATGATGCCCGACACCCAGGCTTCCAAAACAAAATCCATCATGCCGCGGAACCTCCCGCCTTTATGTTTTCCGGCCACGGCTGATACGGATACTCAAAATTATGTTCGCGACTGAACCGAAGCAGCGGAAGACTGTATTTCGAAAAAGGAACCGGCTTGCGTCCCATCTCCGTCGTCGCCCGCGTATTGTCGAACACCGTATTCCACATCAGGTACGGCATGAAAACTTTCATCAACGCCGCGCCGTGCCCCACCGGCCCTTTACGGTTCGCGAGCATGTTGACGACGGAATGAAACGGCTTTTCGAGAATCGGAAAAAACACCGGCCCGCGCTTCTCCTGTTCCGCCGCGAGCGCGGTTGTCAATTCCTGAAACGTCTGCGCGTCGTTGCCCGAGGAAAGATGATAGGTATCGTGCGCGGGATTGTCTTTCATGTGCAGAGTCGAAATCGCATCGGCCACGAAATCCACATTCACAATGTCGATCTTGTCGTGCGGGCGAAACGGCAGCACCGGCAATTCCGCCAGAAACACGAACGACCGCACCATGTCGAACTGCGTCGTCTGCGGATACCGGCTGTCTCCCAACACAATGCTCGGCCGGAAAATTGTCAGCGGCACGTCCGGAATCAACTCGCGCACCATATGCTCGCAGAATTTCTTGGTCCGCCCATACGGATCGTAATCCGACCGGGCCCAATCAATCGACTGGTCCTCCAGCACAACTTCGTGGCTGCGCTTCCCCGCCACCGCCACCGTACTGACATTCGAAAATCGCCGCAGCCCGTGATAGTACTGCGAACGCCGCGCCAGTTGTACCACTTCAAGCGTCCCGCGCAGATTCACATTCAGACAACTCTTTTCCGACTTCCGATTTAGCGAAGCCGCGCAGTGAATGATCGAATCCGTGGTATGGACGAGTCGGTCATAATCTCCGGGGTCCAGCCCGAACTGAGGCGAAGTGAGATCGCCGCGAAATATTCGGATCTTCGCCTGTAAGAATTCATAGAATTTCGGGAAAGGAATGTGCAGCTGCAAGGCATTCCAAAGCCGCAGCTCCGCGTCTCGGGGATCGCGGCCGCGCACCAGCAGATTGACGGTCGCATCGTGCTGGTCCAGCAGATTGGCGGCGACATGCGCGCCGATGTACCCGGTCCCACCGGTCAGGAAAATTGCCACGTTGCTCCGTTCGTGCCTGTCTTTATGGTCGCGCCCGCTTCAGTCGCAGTCGTTGCGATTGGAACCGCCGGAATGTGCAATTCCCGTGGCGCACGCGCCTCCAGCGGACGCCCTTCGATCAGCGGATACGTCCAACGCCGCAGCGCTGGAATATGAATGTTGATCCAATATTCCCACCAGTCGAGGCCGGCCGTGTCATACCCGAAAATTTCATTTTCCTCGGGCGTCAGCGCCTGCGACAACTTTTCTACATTATCCGCGACAAAGTCATGCTCGTTGTGCAGAATAAACGGCTCGAACAGCCCCACCAATTTTTCCACGCGCTCCAGATTGCGCTCCGTCTTGGCCAGCGGTTTCTTCATCGCCGACGGCAGCGGCGACATCACGCGCTGAATCGACTTGATAATCATCTTCTGCGCCGGCGCCGACATCCGTTGGTAGCGTTCCTTCGAAACCGGAATCGCATCCATCCGCAGCCGCAGCCAATATTCCAGGCCTTCCTGCGCCCGATAGTGCCGCCGATGTCCGAGCGACGTCAGCTCAATCGATCGCCCCATGTCGCAAGGATTCGTCACGGAAGTCGCCAACTGATACAGCGGATCGTGCCGCCGATCGACGAGCGCCGCGCCAATCAGCGTCATCCCGTTGCACACCGCGTCCACCGGAATAATATCCAGCCGTTTGCGTTCGTTCGAAGGCAGTTGCCGGAACGCCGTCCCCAGCAGATACGACAGCGACGCCGAAGTGTTGATGCCTTCATTCCAGCCGCGAAAAGGCTTGGTCACCGACGTCTCGACAATCGCCGGACGCACAATCGCAATCGGCAACCCCACCCCATATTTCGCAATCAGCGACTCCGCCAGACTCTTGGTAAACGTGTATGTATTCGGCCAACCCAGTTCGTTCGCGCGCCGCGTTCCCTCTTCAATCAGATAATCTCTTAGCCAGCGCACTCGGTTCTTGCGAATCTGATTTTCCAGCGCGTGCCCGCTCAGCCCTTTCGCAGCGTGCTCTTTGCTTAACGCCTGCCGCCGAAGTTCGTCTGTGACTTCCGGTCCCTCCGCCCGCGCTTCCGCCGACTCCACCAACTCATGCAGGCGATGCCATTCTTTCTCCGAATCGAAATTCTTCAGATGCGCGGGCGTGTAGTTCATCCGCACCCGTTCGCTGACCCGCCCATCGCGCTGCCCGGCGACGTAGCAAGTTGAAAGATGGAGCAAGGCGGCGTGATGCGATCCGCGAATGAATTCGATCAGATGATGCGTCGAATCCACATTCACAGCCAGCGCGTCGCGCAGATCGGGATTGAAGTCCGTGAGCCCGGAACTGTTGATGATCAGATCCAGGTTCTTGCCCAATCGCGCCGCTGTCTCAAAATTCAACCCAACACCGGGCTGAGAAACATCGCCCTCCACAACTTCAATTTTTTCGGCGAGCAGCGCACCCAATTGATCGCCGTACTTCTCAAACAAAGGATCGAACACCGGTGACCCTTCAATCATTTTCTCGAAGCGCGCCTGCCCCGGGCTCGACTTCTGACGCCGGATCAAAAGATAGAGCTTCCCAATCTCAGGCAGGTCCATCAGCGTATTCGCCAGCCACACCTTGCCGATAAATCCGGTGACTCCGATCAGCAGCACGCGTTTCCCGCCCAGCGCCGTGCGCACCGAAAACGGCTCCCGATGCCGTGTTTCGGAGAAATAGACAATGGGGCGAACGCGCGCGGCCTCCACCCGCACAGCCGGAACAATCGCCGACTCAAGCGCCTTCGGACCGCGCAACCCCAACGCCCGCACCCAGCGCGCGGCGCTCTGCTGTCCGTCCGGCCCCGCTTCGCGAATCCGCGCAAACAATCCCCGCGGGCGAATCACCGGACTCAGCAGCCTTCCCGTAGCGACGCCATTGCGGAAATCGAGCCGGTTCGCGATAATCCAGCGCACTCCCAAATGCCGCGCCAGCGGCCGCATCACGTGCTCCAGCCCCTGACTGACCAGCACCACGTCAACGCCCGTCGCTTGCAACGCTCTCAGGTGCCGCACTCCTTCTTCTTTCAGCAACGGCTTCAGTTTGTATTCAAATTCCTCTTCGCCGAGCAGATCAAGCCGGTCGCGCGTGATCCCACGCAACACGGCGTGAACGATTCGGGTCGCAGCGACGCGATTCACCGCGTATAAAAATGGCCGCAGCAACGCCATCAACAGCACCAGGCTGCGCCGCGCCGCTCTCGCAATAAATGTTTGGCTGTTCCAGGTAAAAAAGGCGATGGGACGAACCGTCGTCAACTCCAGCAGGCTGCCCTCGACGCGCCAGTACACCGGCGACGAAGGCCGCGCTCGACCAGAGGTGACACCGGGAGCTGAAGCCGCCGCGTCAGGCGCCATTGGCCCGCGAACCTCTTCGGAATTGTCTTCAGATTCCACGAAATAATTGCCGGTGCTTTCCTCGACCAACTCGCCGAGGCAGGCCGGAATCATTCATTTTAACCTCTAGCTCACAAACGACGGAGAATAACCTTCATTTCGGCAAGATTACCAATTCGTCCCGTAGAGACGCGGCTTGCCGCGTCTCAGGCAGTAAGGCGCTGCCGAAGCAGACGCGGCGAGCCGCGTCTCTACAGGCAAGTATTGCCGGGGTTCACTCCCCAAACACGCCGCGATACACTCCGCCCGCCAGCGCCCCACCCACTATCGGAGCCAGCCAGAACAGCCACAATTGCTGAATCGCCCATCCGCCAACAAAAATCGCAGGTCCTGTGCTGCGCGCCGGATTCACCGAAAGATTCGTCACCGGAATTCCAATCAAGTGAATCAACGTCAATCCAAGCCCAATCGCAATCGGCGCAAATCCTGCTGGAGCGCGCTTGTCCGTCGATCCCATAATGATCATCAAAAAGAAAAACGTCAGCACCACTTCCGCCGTCAAACACGACATCAGCGAATAACCACCGGGAGAGTGCGCCCCATATCCGTTCGAGGCAAATCCTCCGCTCAGGTCGAAGCCCGCCTTCCCGCTGGCGATTACATAAAGCGTGCCTGCACCCGCGATTCCGCCGAGCACTTGGGCCACCACATACGGCAGAAATTCCGACGCCGGAAATCTCTTCCCCACCACCAGCCCCGCCGACACGGCCGGATTCAGATGACATCCGGAGATGTGTCCAATGGCAAACGCCATGGTAAGCACCGTCAACCCGAATGCGAACGCTACGCCAAGAAATCCAATCCCCAATTGTGGAAACGCCGCGTCCAGCACCGCTGCTCCGCATCCGCCAAAGACCAGCCAAAAAGTCCCGAAAAATTCCGCCACTGCTCGCTTCGATAAGCTCATGCCGCCTCCTTTAGGGAAATAAATGAAGTTACAACACTTCTTACCCAGGAAAGCGCGAGCGATTGTAGTTTTCGGAGAGTGCAGAAGCAACAGGAAAGAGTCGAGGGTAGTGGCTCAGTTTAAATCCGCGGAAGATCGAGGCACACGTCACGCTCTGGCGAATAGTCTGTAAAATTCAAATCGTGACGGGACTCTCGCTATTTGGATTGTTCGCCGTGACCGCAATGTTGGTCACGTATGCGCTGGAGCGGCGGAGCCCGTGGTTTATCCTGGCGTTTGCAGGTTCTTGCTTGCTCGGCTCCGCCTACGGTTTTCTGCAAGGCGCATGGCCCTTTGGACTTGTCGAGGCGATCTGGTCGGCAGTAGCACTTCGCCACTGGTATCGCACACGGCGCCGACATCACTATGTTGAAAAAATGACGCGGTTGAAATGACCGGGAGATGAATGAACTCAGAGTTTATTCAGCCCATCGAGCGCCGCAACTTTATAAGCTTCCGCCAGCGTCGGATAATTAAACACAGTGTCCCGGAAATATTCGATCGTCGCCCCCATCGCCAGCACTACCTGCCCAATATGGACGATCTCCGCCGCCCGGTCCCCAATAATATGCACACCCAGCAGCTTCAGCGTATCGGGATCGAACAGAATCTTCAGCAGTCCCTGATCGTCGCCCAGCATCTGCCCTTTCGCCAGCTCCGAGTAGCGCGCAAGGCCGCTCTCATACGGGGTCTTGGTGCGCGTCAACTCCTCCTCGGTCGCGCCCACCATCGAAATTTCCGGAATCGTATACACGCCATAGGGAATCAGATTCGGCAGCAACCGGCTCGGCTTGCCAAACATGTGACAGCCCGCCAGCCGCCCCTGCTCCATCGAAGTGCTGGCCAGCGCCGGGAACCCAATTACGTCGCCCGCGGCATAGATGTGAGGCACCGCCGTCTGGAAATGTTCATTCACCGCAAGCTTTCCGCGGGCCTCTGCCGTCAGCCCCACCGCCTCGATCTTCATCTTGTCGCTATTCGCCTGCCGGCCAATCGTGTAGAGAAGCGCCTGTCCGCGAACTTTCTTTCCACTCTCGAGCGTCGCAAACACCTTGTCCCGCTCTTCGTCGAACCCAACCGTAACCACTTTCTCTCCCAGACGAAAAACGGTTCCTAGTTGCCGCAGCTGGAAGCACAGGCTCTCGATAATCTCGCGATCGACAAAATCCAGGAGCGTCGGATGCTGGTCAAGCAGCGTCACCTTTACGCCGAGTGCCGTGAATATCGACGCATATTCCAGCCCGATAATTCCCGCGCCCACCACAATCAATTCCCGCGGTATTTCCTCCAGGCAATGCACCTGATCCGAATCGAAGATGCGTTTGCCGTCCACCGGAATCCCCTCGATATGCGCCGGCCGCGTGCCGCAAGCGATCAGAATCTTTTCTGCCCGAAGTTGCTGCACGCCTTCATCGCTTACGATTTCGATGGTGTGCGCATCGACAAAGTGAGCGTCCCCTTCGAACGCCGTAACATAATTCCGCCGTAGCTGCGCCTTGATCACATCCACTTCACGCGTCATCACCGCCTGCGCCCGCAAAACCAGATCCGCCATCGCGATCCGATCCTTCACTACGTAACCCCGACCGTAAAACGACCTCTGCCGCAAGCCACTCAGATAGAGCACCGCCTCCCGCATCACCTTGCTGGGGATCGTCCCGGTGTGGACGCAAACCCCGCCCATGGTGAGCCGGCGGTCGATGATCGCCACCTTCTTGCGCATCTTCGCCGCGCAAATCGCGCCCTTCTGCCCCGCTGGTCCACTCCCGATCACTACCAGATCGTATTCATTGGCCTGCATAAGTGAGCCCACATCCGCAGCACGAAACTAGCATTTCTCGAAGCCCGCGCGAAAGATATCTTAGGTATCGAATCAACAATTAAGAGTCCTTTAACATTCGTGTGGCGCGGGCGCCCCCACCCGCCAACTCTCTCCCCAGAAACAAACGCAGCCGAAAGCAGTAAGAGCCCGAGACCAATCGCGCGACTCTCCGATTTCATAGTCGTGGCGCAGGAAAGTTACCGCACCGCAAACGTCACAATCGTCCGCCCGCGAGACCCTTCAGTCTTCTCCACCCTGGCTACCAGCTTGTCTTCCAGATCGTCGGAATCCGCAACCATCTCGCAAGCCGCAATCTGCTCGTCCGTCGCCCCGTGAAAACACAATTCACAAACGCCAAGCCCGTCTTCCCCACGCACGGGAGGACCAAACGTGCGGCAAGTCATCGGCCGCGCGCCATACAAATCGCACATGCCCGTCTCCTGATCGAGTACCGGACAGACCTCATCATTAGCAAACTCCTCAAAGCGATCTTCCGCCTTCGGACCCTCACCGAGCACCCCCGTTATCGCATTGCCGGGAAACTCCGGCGCCAATCGCCGAATCGAATCGCGCGCGCGTTCGCGAATACGCGCCGCCCGCGCCGAGTCCGTCTTCTCCAAGTCAGCCAGTCCCTTCCGCAACCGCACCGCATCCAGTTGGTTGATGGCGAAGACGCCGACGCAACATTGTGTGCATCCCGGACGACACACCAGCCACTCGCCGCTGCGTCGCGCCGCATCGGCCAAGGCCGCATCCACAATCTGGATCAGCCCTCCATCCTCCGCCGGCAATCTGCGCGAAGCCATGTCCGAAGCATAACGCGCCGGTGTAGGTGCAGCCAACTTCGCTGGCCCGCCCTTGCGCTCCATTCGCAAATGGTTTCTGATATTCCGCATGACCATGTCGCGTCGTCGATGTCTGCCGTGTATTTTCCTATTCCTTTCGCTAGTCCATGTCCATGCGACCGCCGCTGACAGTTCCGCAAAGGGCAAGTACCTTCTCTACGCCGGTACCTACACGGACAAAGGCAGCAAAGGAATTTACGCCTATCAATTCAACGCTGCTTCCGGCGAGATAACCCCACTCGGCATCGCAGCCGAAACCACCAACCCCTCATTCATCGAGGTTAATCCGACCCGCCGGTTTCTCTATGCCGTGAATGAAGTCCCGAAATACAAAGGTGCCGACGCCGGAGCCGTCACCGCCTTCGCCATCGATCGCAAGACCGGCAAGTTGTCGGCGCTCAATCAAGTCGCCTCGCGCGGAGCAGATCCTTGCTACATCGCCTTCGACAAAACCGGCAAGTTTGCGCTGGTAGCCAACTACACGGGAGGAAGCGTGGCAGTGTTCCCCGTAGCGGCGGATGGCCACATCGGCGACGCCTCCGCCTTCTCGCAGCGCACCGGATCGAGCGTCAACAAAGCGCGCCAGGAAGGCCCGCACGCTCATTGGATCGAGACCACGCCCGACAATCGCTTCGCAATTTCAGTCGACCTAGGCCTGGACGAATTGCTGGTCGACCGCTTCGACGCAAAGACTGGATCGCTCACGCCGAACGATCCTCCCGCCGCCAAACTCGACCCCGGCGCCGGACCCCGACATCTCGCTTTCCATCCCAACGGCAACTTCGCCTACGTCGTCAATGAATTGGAATCGACGATTACAATTTTTTCCTACGACGCCATCCGAGGCGTGCTGACGAAACTCAATACCGTCTCGACTCTCCCAAAAGGATTCTCCGGCAGCAACGACACGGCGGAAATTAAGGTCCACCCAAACGGCAAGTTTTTATTCGCCTCCAATCGCGGACACGACTCCATCGTCGTCTTCTCCATCGACAGCCACAGCGGCGCACTCACTCTGGTCGCGCACTTCCCTACCCTGGGTAAGACGCCACGCAACTTTGAGCTCGACCCAACCGGCTCCCTTTTGTTAGTAGCGAACCAGGACACTAACAACATCGTGACTTTCCGGATTGACCCGAACACCGGCAGACTGACGCCCACCGGCCAGACCGTCCAAGTTCCCTCTCCCGTCTGCCTCAAGTTTACGGCTGTCGACTAAAAACGCGCAGGCGGCGTCATTCGCAGAGCGTTTTGTTCCACTGCCAAAACCTCTGCTAATCTGTCACGCATGACCGCCGACCGCAAAGAGCCTACCTACATTTTCTCCGAGCAGCAGGTTGCAGACAAAAGTGAATTAGCCCGCCTCTTTCTAGAGACTCGCAACCGCCTGAACCAAAACGTCGACCAAGCCGACAACTACCTGGTCAAGCGCCTTTATAACCTCGACCACAACACCTACCTCGACGGCGCTCTCCCGGCGAAATCCAAAGAATTGATGGGCCTGGTAGCGTCCGCCTGCCTGCGGTGCGACGACTGCATCGATTACCACGTAATTCAGTCGTACCGTTTGGGCGTAACCCGCGCGGAGCAAGAAGAAGCCATCAACGTGGCGCTGGTCGTAGGCGGCAGCATCGTGATTCCGCATATGCGAAGAGCTTACGAACTGCTCACCGAACTCTATCGATGAGGGTTCATCGCCTTCGTGCCCTAGCCTGCGATAACTCCTTGTGTTGTATGTACAAATAATGTACATTTGAGGATGTGGAAGAACCCCGAAAGTTCGACTGGGACGACCACAATGTACGACACCTCGCACTTCATGACATCAGTCCCGCCGATGCCGAAGACGTTTTGTCGGGAAACCACATCCTTCTGGATTACCAGATGGAAGGTGACGAGCAACGATGGATTGCCGTCGGTTCGACCCGCGCTGGGCGTATTTTGACGATCGTTTTTGCGGTTCGCGGCGATGCCATCCGTCCGATTATGGGCTGGTTGGCGGATAAAGAGACAGCGGATTTGTATGTCAGGGAGTGGGGTCTGGGATAAACAAATGGCGAAAGCAAGAATGAAACAAGTGGCGATTCCTAAATTTGCCGGCGAGGCCGATGAAGCAAAGTGGTGGGATAACCATCGCTCTGAAATCGAAGTCGAAATCCGGCGCCGGATAAAACAGAAACGCCCACTCACTTTAGACAACCTGCTGCAAGGAGCAAAGCTTTCCCAGTCGATTACCTTGCGTATTGCACGCGAAGATCTGGACACTGCGCGCCGATTGGCAGCGCGCAAAGGTCTGGGCTATCAGACGTACATCAAGATGCTGCTCCGGGAAGCTCTGGCGAAGAATGCGGCGGAGTAGATTGTGCTGGCAGACTTTCCCAGCCTGAGGGCAGAAGACCTGCGGGTCACAATCGCGTTCACGGCAGCATCCAGCGAGGAAGATCTCCCGGTTACTCCAGAGCTGTTTCACTTGAAGTCGCTTCTTCTTCGCCGATAGGCTGGATGATTGGCGCGAATACTCTCTGGAACAGCTCGAGGTTCTCCTTTAGCCACCGTTGCTGCTGAGGCCACAGTTCCTCTTGCAGGAAGTCAGCATCCTGACGAGTATAGATACGACACATATTCTTACCGGTCGGGTTATGCCATGTAAGCGGCACGCCGCACGCTTTCTCGATCTCTTCCCGTTGGCGTTCCAGGGCTGCGAAGTGCTGTTTTGCCTTTTCCCCACTGAGCGTCAGTTCAACTCGGATTTCTGGTTTATTGGTTCCTGTCACAGAGTTCCACGTGGAAGCTATCGAAGCGAGGTGAAAGCCGGTTCGTCCGATCGAATGATTCATCCAGTGCTGGGGGTAAGCGTTCTGGCAGCGAATCCTGCTGTTTTTCTCCATATACTCCCGGAAAGCAATCCAGAACCGAAGCTGCTTCTGCTTGTGCTCTGTTATCTCACCAGTTTCACGTGCCGCGGCCTGTACAGTCCGACTCCAGTCGTTAGGCTGGCTCACCACATTGAATTTCGGCGCGACTGGCGAGTCGCCGATCCGCCAAAGTTCGATTTCCAGACCGAAAAAATTAATCTGGTCATCGGTGCTCTCGTTAAGCCAATCCAGGGTAGCCCGGTGTTCATCCGTGAAACGCTTCGCAATCCATACGCTCGTTACTGCTTGCAGTCCTGCGGCCTAGGTCAGAAGCTGTCCCAAGTGCGTGTGGTCAGTACGCTCAATTTGATTCTCGATGAGTACCCAACTGTCGCTCGCCGTGTCCTTGCAGAGGATGTCTGCACGAAACGGACCGACATCCTTCTCTTGCGCCTCCAGTTGCAACTCAATACCGATCGCCTCACCCAGAAGGGCGAGGTTCTCTTGTTGGGCGAGCCACGGCGTAAACTGGCCTGCTTCGGAAGCGAATATCTCACGCAGATCGACTTTGGCAAGGCGGCCTAGAGAGTTAGCTTTCATGGTGAAATATCCTATCTTGCGGTCGGAAACACAGTGGTCATCAGAACGCGTCAATCCCGGTCACACTGGCCCCGATAATCAGCGTGTGAATATCATGCGTCCCCTCATAGGTCTTAACGCTTTCGAGGTTCATCAGGTGCCGCATGATCGGATAATCATCCGCTACGCCGTTCGCTCCCAAAATGTCACGCGCCATCCGCGCACACTCTAACGCCATCCAGACGTTATTCCGCTTCGCCATTGAAATGTGCTGATGCTGCACTTTTCCGGAGTCTTTCAAGCGGCCAACCTGCAGCACCAGCAACTGCGCCTTGGTGATCTCGTTAATCATCCAGGCGAGTTTCTCCTGTACCAACTGATGCGAGGCGATCGGTTGATCGCGGAATTGTTTTCTTAGCAGCGCATATTGCAGCGCGCAGTCATAACACGCCATCGCCGCACCGACCGCGCCCCACGAGATGCCGTAGCGCGCCTGGTTCAAGCACATCAGCGGAGATTTCAATCCTCCCGATCCCGGCAGCAGGTTCGACTCGGGAATGTGTACATCCTGCAGCGACAGCCCCGACGTGACCGAAGCGCGGAGCGACCACTTCCCGTGAATATCGTCTGCTCTAAATCCCGGCCGATCGGTCTCGACCAGGAATCCACGCACTTTGTCACCCTCGTCTTCAACCTTGGCCCAGATTACGGCTATATCGGCAATCGAGCCCGAGGTGATCCACATTTTTTCGCCGTTCAGCACGTATTCCTTGCCCACTTTGCGCGCGCGCGTTCTCATGCCCCCCGGATTCGATCCAAAGTCCGGCTCGGTCAATCCGAAGCAGCCCAGTTTTTCGCCCTTCTGCATCGCGGGCAGCCAGGTTTTCTTTTGCTCGTCGCTGCCAAAGGCATAAATCGGATACATCACCAGCGCCGATTGCACGCTGACAAACGAGCGCACGCCGGAATCTCCGCGCTCCAGTTCCTGCGTCACCAGTCCATATTCGACATTCGACATGCCCGCGCAGCCGTAGCCTTCGAGCGAAGCGCCGAAGAACCCGAGCTCGGCCATCGGCTTCACTAACTCGCGCGGGAATCGGCCAGCACGATTGCACTCCTCGATGATCGGGACAAGATTTTCCTCAATGAACTTCCGCGCCGTATCGCGCACCAGGCGCTCGTCGTCGCTCAGCAACGTGTCAAAGTCGATAAAATCCACACCGCGAAATTTCATGGCTGACATTTCAGTCTCTCCCCACGGAATCAACAACCGCGAAACAGCAAACTAATCAAACTAGCAGAGCAGCGGGGACATCGGCAACGCGGGCTCGTGTGGTGACGGGGCTTTGCCCCGTCCAGGCCTGCACGAGCTTGGCATTGCCACTTTCGTCGGCACCCAATCGGAGCTTCCCTAATCGTTTTTAATTAGAGACACTGTTTCCCGTAAGCCGATACTATGGCGGGAC
>JAYUJG010000418.1:0-5027 GCA_043765355.1 Acidobacteriaceae bacterium
GGAGCGACTGCGCAGTCGGAGTTCTAGCGCTAGTTCGAATCGAAAAAACCCGGACGTTTCGAATATTTTTCCCCAACCTGTTAGAGAATCTCCGATCGAACGGGCGGCATTCGTTAGCCCAGCGCGCCAGCGGTGGGAACGCTTGGCCCTTCGTCCGAGTCCCGGAGGGACGCCACGTCCCAAACCACAACGCCAAATATGCAACGAACTTCCGACTCCGTACTCTAAACCGTAACCGCCTCCGGCTGCGTTTTCCCCGCCAGCAACTGCCGCAGCACATACTGCAGAATCCCTCCGTTAGCGTAATAGAGCGCTTCCTGCGGAGTGTCGATCCGAACCACGGCCTGCAATTCCGTCGTCTTGCCGCCCTTAACGCGCACCGTGATTTTGCGCCCGGAAGAAAATTTCTCGACCACCTCGCGAATCCCCGCAATCTCGAATACTTCGTCACCCGTCAAATGTAGAGTCTCCGCATTTTCGCCCGGCACAAATTGCAGCGGCAGAATACCCATGCCCACCAGATTCGACCGGTGTATGCGCTCGTAGCTCTCCGCTATCACCGCGCGGACGCCGAGCAGCCGCGGTCCCTTCGCCGCCCAGTCGCGTGAAGATCCCGATCCATATTCCTTGCCCGCCAGAATCACAAGCGGCACTTTTTCCGCATGATATTTTTCAGACGCCTCGAAGATCGACATCTCCGCGCCATCGGGCAAGTGCCGCGTGAATCCGCCTTCGGTGTTCACCATCTTGTTGCGCAGGCGCACATTGGCGAACGTGCCGCGCACCATGACTTCGTGATTGCCGCGCCGCGATCCATAAGAATTGAAATCCCCCACCTGCACTCCGTGGGCAATTAAATATTTGCCCGCCGGTCCATCTTTCTTGATCGACCCCGCCGGAGAAATGTGGTCGGTGGTTACGCTGTCGCCAAGCACCGCCAGCACCCGCGCGCCCTTGATATCTTCGATCGCGGGCGGTTTGATCGCCATGTCTTCAAAATACGGTGCCTGCCGGATGTAAGTGGAATCGAAATCCCAATCGTAAGTCTCGCCCTTCGGAACCGGCAGCCCGCGCCACCTTTCGTCTCCCGCATACACCTCGGCATAACTCTTGCGGAACATCTCCGACGTGATCGACGTCGCCATCGCTTGCTCAACTTCTTTTTGCGTCGGCCAGATATCGGCGAGATACACTGGCTTGCCGTCCTTCCCTTTACCAATCTCATCTTTGCGCAGATCGATATCGATGCGTCCAGCCAGCGCGAACGCCACCACCAGTGGCGGTGACATCAGGTAGTTGGCGCGAACTTCAGAATTGATTCGGCCTTCAAAATTGCGATTGCCCGAAAGCACCGAAGCGACAACCAGATTTTTCTCGTCGATTTCTTTCGACACCTCCACCGGCAGCGGCCCCGAATTTCCAATACAAGTCGTGCAGCCGTAGCCCACGATATTGAACTTCAGCTTCTCCAGATACGGCATCAGTCCAGCCTTCTCCAGATAGTCGAGGACGACTTTCGATCCCGGAGCCAGCGACGTCTTGACCGTTGCCGGAACCTCAAGCCCACGCTCGACGGCTTTTTTTGCGAGCAGCCCAGCCGCCAGCATCACCGACGGATTCGACGTGTTCGTACAACTGGTGATCGCCGCAATCACCACGCTGCCATGCTGCAGCGACTTCCCACTCGTCGAAACATGTTCGTGAACATTCGGATCTTCGACGCCTACTGCCGTCGGATTTCCGCCTTCCTGCTCCCAGTGATTGACGGCTTTCGCAGCAACCGCCGCGTCGGCAAGAGTCACGGCAACTGTCTTGGTACCAGCTTTCGGCTTGATCAGCGAAGGCAGCGCCTGCGTAAACGACTCGCGCGCCTGCGACAGCACCACTCGATCCTGCGGACGCTTCGGTCCGGCCAAACTCGATTCCACCGTAGCCAGATCCAGGCTCACCAACTCGGAGTATTCAGCCTCGGGCGTCTTCGCCTCGTGAAACAGTCCCTGCTCACGCGCGTACGCTTCGACCAGCGCCACCAGTTCGTCGGGACGCCCCGTAAGCTTCAGATAGCGCAAACTTTCTTTGTCGATGGGAAAAATGCCGCAAGTCGCGCCGTACTCGGGAGCCATGTTCGCAATCGTCGCGCGATCGGCCAGCGGCAGATCCTGCAATCCCGGTCCAAAATATTCGACGAACTTGCCGACAACTCCGTGCTTGCGCAACATCTCGGTAATCGTCAGCACAAGATCGGTCGCCGTAGCCCCTTCCTGCAGACGTCCCGTGAGCTTCACTCCAACCACCAGCGGAATCAGCATGGATACAGGCTGTCCCAGCATCGCCGCCTCGGCTTCAATTCCGCCGACGCCCCACCCGAGCACTCCAAGTCCGTTGACCATCGTCGTATGCGAGTCGGTGCCGACGAGCGTGTCGGGATACGCCGTGCGCTTCCCACCTTCTTCATGCACAAAAACCACGCGCGCCAGATATTCAAGATTGACTTGATGAACAATGCCGGTATCCGGCGGCACGATGGCCAGATTGCGGAAGCCGGTCTGCCCCCAGCGTAGAAACGCGTAGCGCTCCTTATTTCGCTGAAACTCAAGCAGCGCGTTCACGTCAAATGCCTTGGCCGATCCGAATTCGTCGACCTGCACCGAGTGATCGATCACTAACTCCGCGGGCTGCAGCGGATTAATGAGTTTGGCGTCTCCGCCGAGCCGCTTCATGGCATCGCGCATCGCGGCCAGATCCACAACCGCGGGGACGCCCGTAAAATCCTGCAACAGCACGCGGCTCGGAGTGAAGGCAATTTCTTTTTCCGGCTTTGAATTTTTATTCCACGCCGCGAGCGCGCGAATTTCATCCTTCGTCACGTTGCGCCCGTCTTCAGTGCGCAGCAGGTTCTCCAGCAAAATGCGCAGCGAAAACGGCAGGTGTTTGGTCGAGATGCCCTGCCTGTCGAGAGCGTCGATCCGGTAGAGTTCGTATTCTTTATCGCCGACTTTGAAAGTTGCGCGCGCGCCAAAACTATTCGATGACATGAGGCTATTCCTTCAGTGAATCTCCGACTACTAGTGTAATTCCTTTCCAAGCGAGCGTGGCATGCTCGCGTAGGGACAGCCGCCCTCGGCTGTCCAAGTCGAGCGCTGCTCGGCCCCAGGCGGCCCTGGGATCTGATCGAGCGCAAAGGCGTGGGAAGCAACACCGGAGTTAACCGTGGTTTACAACATTCTTGAACACGATCTTGACTCCGGCTTTCCATTGACCAACCTTCGGCGCGCAGGTCAGGCAAGACCTCAGCCCTTGGCCAAACTTTTCGCGTCTGCCGCCCTAACCCACACCCTCTCGGCCGCCGACACCCCCAGCGAAACCCGCCCCGCGCCAGTGGTCAGAGTCAGCGTGTGATCGTAGTTGCGATGCGCAACATGAACTTTCGCTCCGGGCCGGATGCCGCGGTGTTCAAGAAACTCCAGCAGCCGCCGGTCGCGCTCGTAGATCCCGCTCACCAGAAAATTCCCTCCTGGTTCAGCATGAGCCAGTAACAATAATCCGCGCCGCCGCCGGCTCGCCGGACTCTCGAGCTCCGTCAGATTGCCGTGCGGACAAGCCACTCCACGTCCGAGCTTCACCAGCAGCCTGGCTTCAAAATCCGGCGAAACGGCGTGCTCCAGGCGCTCGGCTTCGTCGTGAACCTTGTACCATTCCATCTCAAAAATTTCGGCAAGCATGCGCTCGATTAGATGATGGCGCACCGTTAACTTGCGCGCGATCCTCTTTCCAGCAGCGGTCAGCCGGACGCGCCCGCCGTCATTCACCCGCACCAATCCATCTTTCTTCAGCCGCCTCACCGCCATCGTCACCGCCGGAGCAGACACTTTCAGCCAGTGAGCGAGCGTCGCCGAAATGACGTTCTCCCCTTCACTCTCAGCCTCGAGAATCGCCTTCAGGTAGTCCTCTTTAGAGACCGTGATCACGCACACAGTATACGGCGAACCGTTAAGCTCAGTTAATCGGGAGCTGTGATCTGCGCGCTACGAGCTGCGTGCAAGCCTGTGCGCGGCGCTCGCGGTTGCTTGCTCGAAGCTCACTGCCCAAAGCTCACCGCGCCCCAGTTTGACATCATCTTCTCGCGCCCCTACCCTTAGTTGTTCAATCATGAAAATCCTCGTCATCGGCAGCGGTGGACGCGAGCACGCTCTCGTATGGAAGCTCCGCCAGTCTCCGCGAGTCACGAAAATCTATTGCGCCCCCGGCAACGGCGGCATCGCCGACGAAGCCGAGTGCCTTGCCGTCGACATAAACAACCTCGATTCCATGGTCGAACTCGCCAACAAAATCCAGCCCGATCTCACCATCGTCGGCCCCGAGTTGCCCCTGATGCTCGGCGTCGTGGACGAATTCACCCGCCGAGGCTGGCGCACGTTCGGCCCCACCAAAGCCGCTGCCCAGCTTGAGTCGAGCAAGAGCTTCGCCAAGGAATTTCTGCAACGCCACCGCATTCCCACGGCCCACTACGCAATCTGCGATTCGCCGGAACAGGTGCGCGACGCTCTGCCGCATTTCCACGCTCCCATGGTAGTCAAGGCCGATGGACTCGCCGCCGGCAAAGGCGTCGTCATTGCCAGGAGCAAAGACGAAGCCGCGACCGTTGCCAACGAAATGCTGACCGGCCGCATGTTAGGCGAGGCCGGAGCGCGTGTCGTGCTCGAAGAATTTCTGGAAGGCGACGAACTTTCATTTCTCGTCGTCAGCGACGGTGAGCGCGTAGCCCCGCTCGTCGCCGCCCAGGATCACAAGCGCGTCGGCGTCGGCGACACCGGCCCCAACACCGGCGGCATGGGCGCCTACACCACCCGTACCATCGTCGACGACCAGATGCGCGACTGGCTCCTCACTCACATCGCGCGCCCCGTCGTCGCCGGCATGAAGGCCGAGGGCGCGGAGTACAAAGGCGTCCTCTATTGCGGCCTGATGATGACCGCGCGCGGACCCATGGTGCTCGAATTCAATTGCCGCTTCGGCGATCCCGAAAC
>JAYUJG010000419.1:0-4331 GCA_043765355.1 Acidobacteriaceae bacterium
ATATTCTCCCACCGATGCCATGTCGTCGAACCGGCCAAATCTGACGCAGTCGCCAAGGACACCGCCTCATCTGACGCTGGACGAACCATCCTTTCAGGGGCTGCTGGCGGCAGCCTTCACCATTCAAGAACACAACGAGCGGCGGCGGGAGCGAGGGCAGGACGAACTCGATCCGGCTCTCGATGTGGGAGTCAGTCGGGCAGCGGGGGCAGTCTGTCCGCATTGCGGCGCGGCGAAGTTGGGCGGCGAATCGTCGTGCGCGAGCTGCGGTCAGGGCGAGCTTCGTCGGGGAGAACGGTTGCAACGCAATTGGGCATCGATGTGGCTGATGAGCCAGGAGCAGGGCTTGTGGCCGGAGCGCTCGGCGGAGGCGATGGATGCGAAGCCGAACCCCATTTCGGGGCAGGCCGCCGAGTCTCGGCCGCAGGATCGGGTGCGGCAGGATTTTGTCGAAGGAAGTTTTCCGTCCTGGCCGATCGCAAGACGGAGGGCGAGCGAAATCGTTGCGCAGGAAGAACCCGGCGCGATCCACGATCGAGGATTCGATGAAGTCGGGTTGGAGAAGCCCGAGTCAGACAAGATTGAGTTTGATCGGGCGGTGCGGGGAGCGCCCGTAGCCAACGAATTGTTTGCCGACTCGTCGATCGGCGCGTCGGCGCTTGGGCGGGCGCCACTCGACCTGCCAGCGCTCGACCGGTCGGCCATTGACACCCCACCGGCGCAAAGAAAATGGTTGAGGGATCACGCGCATTTCGCCTTCCCGGCATTCTCGTTGCCGGCAAGCGCAGACGCGTTCTCTGTCGATTTCCGGCCGGACCAGAAGACGATGGCCGATACCGACGCCAGAGCGGAGAACGACGCGAGTTTTACTCTTCAGCGACTTGTCGATCTGCGCGTAAAGCTCCGCTTCCGGCGCGCCGACGTTTATCTCGGAGCGGCTGTCCTGGTAGCCGCGCTGGCGCTGTTGTGGCCCGCGGCAGGCTCGCCGCGTCCGGTCGCACCGACTCTTAGTACGTGGGAGCGCGCCCTGGTTGCGCTCGGGATCGCCGAGGCTCCCGCGCCCGCCGTCCAAGTACTGGGAGACCCCGCGGTTCGGGTTTGGATCGATCCCCACACGGCGCTTTATTATTGTCCCGGCGAAGAGCACTACGGAAAGGCCGCGAACGGCCGCTACAGTTCGCAGCGCGAAGCGCAAATGGATCGCTTCGAACCCGCCGGACGCAGCGCCTGCGAGTAGGGTTGCCGCGGCGGGCGCGAATCAATGCCTCCGGTTCGATTCAGAGCAAGGCCCGCCCTTCGCTTCGAGATAGGACGGGGCACCCACTCTTAGTCTTTTAATTCTTAGTCTTTTAATTCTTACTTCTTCACTCTTACCTATTACCTCTCACTGTTCATAGGCTCCAATGTCGATGTTTGAGCCTTGCACTCTTGGATTTCCCGCATAGTCGACTGTGCCGTCGACGGAAGCGCCCAGGTTGATGCCGTTGTTGACCGCCGTGGAGGTTGGTTGGACATGGAGGTCGGGGGTTGAGGTGCTGAGAAATTGCGGATCCACAAAATAGGAATGCGCATCTTTCCCCGTGCCCGACTGATAGGACGAGAATCCGGAGTAGGTTTTCATTTCCCAGATCCACTGCGAATTTGAACCCGCCGATGAGTAATAGAGGTTGTAGTCGATATCGACCGGGTTGGATTCCGATTTTGTATAGTTATTCACCAGCAGGCCTTGTGCAGTGGCATAAACAATATTGTTCTTGAAGACGTTGTTGGTGGCGTACCACTGCACTTGAAACTCGCCGCTTCCGGTATTTTTCGTGTCGTCGTCGAACAGCGAGTTGCCGACGATGGTGCAGTGATCGGTTCCCCCGACGCCGCTGCTGTATCCGCCGATCGAGATTCCGTTTGAATTTCCGTTATAGACGAGGTTGTTGCGGACGGTAACATAGCTGCTGGTATGTCCCTTGTGCTCGCTGGCCACTTCGATATTCAGATCGGCCCGATAGACCACGTTGCGCTCGATGGTCACATGGGAGCAGCCATCGCAATAAATTCCGTTCGCGGCGTATTGGTTGCCATAGGCCGGATTGCCATAGGACGTGATGTTGTAAATCGTGTTGCCAACGATCTGTCCGTTGGTTGCCTGATCGTGGCCGGAAGGCCCGACGCCCTCAAAACCGATGGCGTCGATGCCAATGTTGTCGTTGTCGTGAACCACATTGTTGCTAATCGTGAAATTCTGCACGTTGCCGTCCACGTCGAGTGTCTCGCTGTTGCCCGTCTTATTGCTGTAAACCTGGTTTCCACTGATGGTCAGGGCGCTAATCGGCGTCGCGCTCGTGCCATAGACGGAGATGCCAAAGGCGTTGCCGTTCTTTTCCGACTTGGAAACGATGTTGTGCACGGAGTTATTAAGCACTTCGAGATTGCTGCCCGCTCCCGAAATCCAAATACCCGCCGGAGTGCTCAATGCACTGGTGGCAGAGTAGTTCCGGATTTCGAAGCGGCTCACAATCACGTAGCTCTGGTTGACGATGTTGAACAAGCCCTTGACGCCGCCGCTGCAACAGGAAAGGCCAGTGCCGTCGACGATGGCGCTCTCTCCGGGATAGCTCTGAAAGACGATGAAGCCGGCCGAAGAATTTCCCGAGACTGCAATGTTGACAGACTCTTTGTAGGTTCCGCCGCGGACGTCAACCGTAGCGCCCGCGCTCACGCTATTGGCAGCGTGCTGGATGGTGCGCCAGGGCGAGCCAATCGTTCCGGAGTTGGAATCGCTGCCGCTGACGGAGACATAAAAGGTGGTGCCGCTCTGGGCTGCGGCGTGAGTCACCAACCCCGATGACGAGGCGATCATGAGCGCGGCGACGGGCAAGGCGCCGATCCGCAGGAGCGCGAACCGCTGCGGACCGCACAGTCCGCGAACTGCCCGCTGCCAAACACTTTCCCTGAACTCGTTTTTCATAAGCCTTCCTCCTGGTGAAATCGTGGAACGACGGAGTAGCGCGGCCAGGCTGCCCGAAGTTTCGTTTCGTTTCTCGTCACGCTTCGCAGTATTTCGATTGTAATCGAATGCTTTCGATTCATCATAGACCTGTTTTGTACTCCGAACCCAACCTTCCCGTCAACTGTTATTTCTGGAGCTGCATGCCCAGGCATGGCGCGGGAGTATCTCGTCGTTGACTACCTGCGTTCTTATCGATCTTATCGAGGGACGCTCGCGAACAAGTCTCTGTTTGCAGACCACGGTGCGAGTGGCGAACCTCGAAGGTCCGGATGAATTTTCTTTCATGAAGTTTTAACGAATCTTATTGAATTTCGAGCCTCCCGCCGATTAAGCTTCCCGGTAATCCCAGGAGGCAATCCGTGCACTCAGTGTTCGCCGTTGGCTTTTCGGGGAAGAGGTGTTTCCTCGCTCCCCTTCCCGCTCTCTTTTTCTGTCTGCTTCTTGTAGCGGCGAGTGGATCTCTCGCCTTTGGCCAGCAGACTCTTGGTTCGATCAACGGCAATGTGGCGGATAGCTCTGGTGCCGTGATTCAGGGAGCCCAGGTAAAAGCGCGAGCCACCGCGACGAATCTCGAGGTGACGGCCACGACGAAAGCCGATGGCTCGTTCAGCATCGCCGACCTGCCGATTGGGGCGTATGAGGTGAAGTTCGTTAAGGAAGGGTTTGAAACCAACGTCTACTCCAAAATCCTTATACAGGGCAATCGCACAACCACGATTAACGCGAAACTAAACCCTGGGGCGGTTTCGTCGTCCGTAACCGTGGAAGCGACACCATTGTTGAACGCTACCGACACCACCACCGGCTACACGCTCAACGAATTGCAGATCACGCAGACTCCGCTGGGCACGGGAAGTTTCACCCAGTTGGCGATACTCAGTCCAGGGGTCAGCGCGGATCTGTTGAACACTGCCGGGACGAACGCGGGCCTCGGGAACCAGGCGATCTGGGCCAACGGGCAGCGCGACACCAGCAACAGCTTCACCGTAAATGGAGTGAACGCCAACAACATCTTCAACGGCAAATCCACCAGCCAAGTCACTTCCGGTCGTGTCGCCGTCAACATCGGCCAGAACGGGAATGGTAACAACCCCGGCGGAGAAATCGCGACCAGCACGACGGTTTATGGAGCGATTGGTCAAGCGCTGCCGACGCCGCCTCCCGAGACGATCGAGGAAGTACATGTGAACTCCGCGATGTACGACGCTTCGCAGGGAGCAAATAGCGGAGCGCAGATCAGCACCACGACCAAGTCGGGCACGAACCTGCTTCATGGAGGGGTGTACGCCTACCATCAGCAGACGGGCTGGAATGCCAACGAGTGGTT
>JAYUJG010000420.1:0-1561 GCA_043765355.1 Acidobacteriaceae bacterium
TGGCGCTCACCATCCTCAGTCGGCTCGGTCTGGCCGACACCTTGTTCTGACCATGGCCCGCCCTTCCAAAGAAACTTACGACCTCAGCGACGCAGAAAAACGCGACCTGATCGCGCTGATCCAGCAGGGTAAGCCGCTGCCCGAGAAGTACCGCTTCGTGCTGTTCGAAGACAAGCGCGAGGTCGAGCTGGTGTGGAACGGCAAGACGCGCGACGTGTGCACCACCATCCTGCCGTTCCAGACGCTCGAGCACATCGACGAGCCGCGCCTTGAGACCAAAAGCCAGGAGGATTTGTTCGACCCGCGCGGGCGCCAGTTGCGCGGCTGGACCAACAAACTGATCTGGGGCGACAACAAGCTGATCTTGTCGTCGTTGAAGAGCGGAGCGCTGCGCGCGCAGATCGAAGAAGCCGGCGGCCTGAAGCTGATCTACATCGACCCACCATTCGACGTGGGCGCCGATTTTTCGATGGACATCGAGATCGGTGGCGAGACCTTCCACAAGGAGCCGAACCTGCTGGAGCAGATTGCCTACCGCGACACCTGGGGGCGTGGGGCGGATTCGTTCATTGCGATGATCTATGAGCGGTTGATTCTGATGCGCGATTTGCTGGCGGAGGATGGGTCGATTTATGTGCACTGTGATTGGCGGGTCAGCAGTTGGATTCGGCAAACGCTCGATGAGGTCTTTGGCAGTGAGAGACATCTGAACGATCTGCGCTGGCGGCGTCAGCCGGTTCGCGGCGCGAAGGCAACGAGTGACCAGTTCGCCAGAAACTCGGACACGCTCTACCTCTACACCAGGTCGCCTGCGTGGGTTTGGAATGGTTCATACAAGCCGTATGACAGGAAGTTCATAGAGACCAAGTTTCGACCCGACGAGTCGGGCCGCCTCTATCGCGATTGCGATCTGGGTGACTACTCGGCGGAGTCGATTGCCAAGTTCGAGCGGGCGGGACGAATCTACACAACGTCATCCGGAAACAAGCGACTGAAGCGTTTTCTCGATGAAGAGAAGGGTGAGTCCCTCGGCGACCTTTGGATCGATATTCCGGAAGTGAACTCGATGGCTGGGGAGCGTTTGGCCTACCCCACCCAAAAGCCCGAAGCCCTCCTCGAACGCATCATCAAAGCCAGCAGCAACGAAGGTGACCTCGTCGCCGACTTCTTCTGCGGCAGCGGCACCACCACCGCCGCGGTCGCCGAAAAGCTGGGCCGCAAATGGATCGCGACTGACCTCGGCAAGTTCGGCATCCACACCACGCGCAAACGCCTGATCGGCGTTCAGCGCGAGCTGAAGGCCGTCGGGAAGGACTTTCGCGCCTTCGAGGTGCTCAACCTTGGCCGCTATGAGCGGCAGGCTTATCTGAACGTGGGTGGGCGTCTCACCGGAACACAGAAAGCGCAAGCCCTGGCGCAGAAGGAAAATGAATTCCGCGAGTTGATTCTGCGCGCCTATAAGGCGACCGGCTTTGGCGGCGAGGGCGGGCATCCTCAAGACGGCTTTTTCCACGGTGCCCGCAATGGACGGCTGGTGGTAATCGGCCCTATCAACCTGCCC
>JAYUJG010000421.1:0-4125 GCA_043765355.1 Acidobacteriaceae bacterium
AAGCATCCGAAACCCAGCGTCACCAGCGTCGCGCGGCCTACTGCTGAACTCGGAGCTTCGTCGACGAAGAGGCCGTTGCCTTCGTTGTGATAGAGCGACAGCATCTGGTTTGAGAAATTTGTGATGACCAGACTCGCGTTGCCGGAGCGGTCGTAGTCGACGGCGTCAACGCCCATACCAGCGCGCGCTACGCCGTCTTCGCTGAAGGCGATGCCGGCGGAAACGGCTTTCTCTTCGAACGAGCCGTTCTTTTTGTTCAGATAAAGCTTGTTGGGCTGCGTGTCGTTGGCGATCAGGATGTCGGGCCAGTCGTCGTTGTTGTAGTCGAGGATGGCGACGCCCAGGCCTTTCGAAGTTGCATCAAACAGGCCGGCTTTCTGAGTCGCGTCTTCGAACTTGCCGTTGCCCAAATTATGCCAGAGGCGGGCCGAAGTTCCTTTATACGATTCGGGCGTGCAGTAGGACTTGTGCGAACCGTCGAGCGTGCAGTATAGGTCCGATTGCTCGGACCACTGCACATAGTTCGCGACGATGAGATCGAGTTTGCCGTCGCGGTCATAATCGATCCAAGCGGCGCCGGTGGAGAATTCGTTTGGACCCCAGAGTCCGGCGGACTTCGTTACGTCAGTGAAAGTGCCGTTGCCGTTGTTGTGGAAGAGACGGCTTTGGCCGACGGCGGTGATGAAGATGTCGTCAAAGCCATCGTTATCGTAATCGGCGACCGCGACGCCTAGTCCGAAAAGCGAAATGCCGAGACCCGATTTGGCGGTGACGTCAGTGAACGTGCCATTGCCGTTGTTGTGATAGAGCTTCGGTGTGGTTGTGCCGTTTTTTGTGTGGCCGGGCCAGTCTTGTCCGTTGACCAGCAGGATGTCGGGATAGCCGTCGTTGTCGTAGTCGATAAAAGCGCAGCCTGGTCCCATGGTTTCGGGCAGCCACTTTTTTCCGAAGGCTCCGTTGTTGTGGGTGAAGTGGATGCCGGCTTCGACAGTGATGTCGCGGAAGGTGATGGTCTGGGCAGAGGCTGTGGTGCTTGCAACGACCGCGACTACCACAACCAACGGCAACATCCACCACGGAGACACGGAGGCACGGAGGAATGCTTGAATTGAATTCCTGCTGAAGCGCCGTTTCACTTTTTTGCTCCGGCGATTGCGGTGCTGCGGGCCACTGTCGGGCTTTGTCTGGCGGGACGGACGAGGGTGGCCGTCGCTACGTGAGTTGCGGCCCCGGTCGCGGTCAGGCGCTTCGATGGGCCGTTGTTCAAAATCGGCAACGGCACCGATATGTGCTCGTGGATGTTCTGGCGCTCGTTGTTGTCTTCAGGGTTGAGTTGACGGTACGGACCGGTGATGGATTGCGAGGACTCGTCGGCCTTGAAGCGGAGATAGCGCGCCTGGTGCTCTTTGGACATCTTATCGTCTCCGAGGCCGTTGTAGCAGAGCATGAGATTGTAGTGCGCTTGCAAGTCTTCTGGATCGACGGCCAGGACTTGTTGCAGCGTTTTTACGGCGTCAGCGTATTTTCTTTGAAGAAACTGGACGCGTCCCAGATTGTTGAGGGCCACGCGGTCTCGCGGATACTGCGCCAGGACAATTTGAAAATGAGCGGCGGCCTGGTCGTAGTCTCCGGTGGATTTCAGGAGCGATCCGTAAAAGAAATTTGTGCGCGCAAGTTGCGGATTGAGGACCAGGGCCTTGTCGAGAACCGCACGGGCTCGGACGAGATCGCCTTCCTGCAGGGCGGCTCGGCCGATGTTCAGCCAGCCATCCGGATTCCGAGGATCGACCTCGGTGATTTTCTCAAACGCAGCTTGCGCGGCTTTTAGATCACCTTGCAACAGGAGGCCGATGCCGTAGTCGTTCCAACGCTGCCAGTCTTCTTTCGCGAGCTGTGTTTTGGGTTGCGGCGCGGGGGTGTTGGCGGGCAAGACGTCGATGGTTGCTTCGTTGTGCGCGACGGTGACGATGGGCACGTCGGGAATCTTTTCTTCTTTGGCGGAGACTCCGTGGAGGGATTGGGTGAAAGAAAATTTCGAATCGTCGTAGTCGGGCGTAACTAATTCGGCCGCGACTGAGTTTGACGCCGGCTTCTGCTGGCTCTTGTCGTGTTCGCCGGCAAATGCGAATTGCGTACCGAACCAGGAAAATTTGCGATAGCGGAGGCGCGCGGTCAACGTGATCTTGCCGCTTGTTTTCTCGGGAATTCTCATGCGGAAATGCACGGTGTCGGCGGCACCGGGCGGAATCAAGCGCACGTACACGACGGCGCGAGTGGCCCACGCGTTGCGTTTGTCAATCGGGTGGCCGTGCGCGTCGACTTGAAGAGAGCGATAGAAGTGGGCTCCCTTTTCGACGGGGCCTTTGTCATCATCGTCGACTTTGCCGCTCCAAAAAATTGTTTGGCCCTGGTCGTCGACGCCTTTCAATTCGAGCCATGTGTCGTAGGCGTCCACGGTGCCGCCGGGAAAAAAGTGTCCGATGCGCTTGGTGCGAACCACGACATCGACGCGGACGGTGTCTCCGCGGCGGACGGCGGGATGTACGCGGTTGAGCGGCGCGGTGACGGGGGCGGCCTCGGCGTTGGAATTCGCGCCGGGCGCGATCTTGGCTTCGGCTTCTTCTCCGACGGCGAAGGTGGTCGAGAGTTCGCGGTCGGCCGCTGCCGCTGCTGCCACGGATTTCGGCAGAGCGCCGGCTGGAGAGAGCGCGAAAATATCCACGGTCAGGGCGCCGCTGGTCAGGAAATCTTCGGTAGCCTTCAGCTGCGCGGCATCTTCGTTAGCGGTGGGGAGCGCTGTGTTGGCGCCGGGGAAACGATGCGAGTGGACTTGTCCGGCGACGTTGCCCATGTCGTTCGAGTGTTCGAGTGGCATGTGGCAATCGGCGCATTGCTGCGGCTTGACGGGATAGTAGAAAGAACGCGCGCCTTCTCCGGAGACGCCGCTGGCTTGCCAGTTGTCATATTCGTTGAAGCCGCGGAGCCAGCGGTAATGATTCACCGGGATATCGAGATGGACCTTGTGGCAGGAGGAGCAGAACTCTGCGGTTTGCTGCTTCATGAAGGGCTTGAGGAATACGCGGCGATGCGGCTCTGGATTGAGCTTGATCATGAAGTCGTGCAGAGTGCGAACCACCGGATTCTTGCTGGCCGCGAGCTCGTGCAGCTTGGGATACTCGAGGTAGAAATCGCCCTGGCCCATTGTGCTTTTCACGTCGGCGATGGAGTGGCACATCATGCAGCCGAGTCCGGCTTGGGCTTCGGGATTGTGCACAATCTGTTTGATCGGCGTATCCATCTTGCCGGCGTAGAGCACGGCTGGGTCGTGGCATCCACCGCACCATTTGGAGGGCTTGGTTCCGACAGTGTCTTGCATGTATTCGATCGACTTGCGGTACCACTGATTGTTGAACGACGAAAAATGGTGGGCCGAACTGTTCCATTGGTTATAGATATCTTCGTGGCAGCGCTTGCAGGAGTCTGACTCCATGAAGAACTGGCTGGGAATTTTCTCTCCGCCGTAGACTTGCGCGGAGCTGGGGAAGAAGGGGCCGGTGGGGCCGTCGCCTTCGCCGTCCATGGTGAGGGGAGGGAGCGCGGGATTTTGAATGCGCGCGTGCTGGCTCCAGCGCGTTTCGCGGAGATAGCGGGCGACAGGCGCGAGGACTGCAATGACTGCCAGCACAGCGACGACGCGGACGAGAGTATGGCGGGGCAGCCATCCGCGGTCGCCCAGACGGGCTGCGGCGACCAATCCAGCGCCTACAAAACTGATCGCGATGTGGACGTAGAGCAGGGTCCAATGTGTTCGTAGGGCTCCGGTGTAAATGAGGTCCAGTCCGGGGATGGCGCCGAGGAACAAAAGGGCGATTCCGGAGCGAAGTAACGGCGTGCCTCTGCGCCACGAGCGCGCCAGCCATAGCAGCAGCCATAACGAAGCGACGACGCCGGAAAGCGCGTGCAGCAACACGACGCCGGCGTAGAAAACATTCGCCTGCGGGAAGGTGTACAAATAAATCGCGGACGCAACCAGAAAGCCGATCAGCAATGTTAGGGCGCGGTTCATAGAAATCTGACAGAGGACATGACGGGGCTGAGCGGCTCCGCGGAAAATCCTACTCCTTG
>JAYUJG010000422.1:0-12118 GCA_043765355.1 Acidobacteriaceae bacterium
GATCGAGGGAACACCAGATTTCAATTTTCCGCTGCCGCGAAGACTGTGATGACTGTTCGGCGCGCGACACTTCTCCCTGCGTGACGCACCATTTGCGGACGGGGCAATCTGCGCATTTGGGTTCGCGCGGCAGGCAGATAGTTGCGCCGAGTTCCATCATCGACTGATTGGAATCGCCGGGGCGAGATTTGGCGAGCAGCGACTGCGCCTGACGCCATAGCTGCGGCGTGGTGAGATCGACGCCGGTCAGTCTTTGCAATACGCGTTCGACATTGCCATCGACCACGGCTACAGGCTCGGCGAAAGCGATGCTGGCGATGGCGGCGGCGGTGTAGCGTCCGATGCCGGGGAGTTGCTGGAGCGCTTCCGCACTTTGCGGAAATTGGCTGGCGTGATTCCGCACAAGCTCTTTCGCGCATTGATGCAACATGCGGGCTCTGCGATAGTAGCCGAGGCCGCTCCATGCGGCGAGGACGTCATCTTCGGAGGCCGCGGCCAGCGCTTCGACGTTTGGGAAACGTTCGAGGAAAAATCGATAGTGGTCGAGCACGGCCGCTACGCGCGTTTGCTGCAGCATGATTTCGCTGATCCAGATGCGGTAGGGATCGCGCGTTTTGCGCCATGGGAGATCGCGGCGGTGGCGGTCATACCAGCGGAGCAGAGCGCGACGGAATAGAGATATATTTTTACCAATCAACGGCGGCGGAGCCGCGGCAAGCCGCGTCTCTACGGTGAGAGCGGTTCTGCGCATTATTGGGAGCTGACGCTTTGTGCGATTACTATCCAGCCGGCCTTTTGCTGCTGCCACACGGTCAGCATGTGTTGCGGCGTCGTGGGGAGCGGTTGTGAGCCCGCTGTTCCATTCAGCGTAATGTTGTACGTCACGACTATGGTGGTTGTGTTCAGCTCCGTTTTGAGGTCGCCAATCGCGTAATCTTTCAACTGCCAACCGCGATACTTGTCGATCGTGGCAGCGCGGTCGAGCGTTCCAGAGGGGCCGATGCCCGCGTAGTTCGTGGCGATCGCGCGTTCCACCTCGACCCAGTTCGCGGTCTGAATATTTTTCCAGAAGACGCGTTCCAAGCCTTCGCCGCCTGTGGCGTCGGCCATCGTCCGCGCTGGATGCTCGCCGTAGAAAGTGCAGGACGATACGCCGATCATAGCGCAGGTCATGAAGCAGATCATTGCCAACATCAAAGAAAGCTGGGGTAGCTTGATGGCGATCCTTGGATGCATGGCGTGATTGTATCGCGAGAGCGGTTGTGTGGGGACGGGGCTTTGCCCCGTCCTTGCGGGGCGGAGCCCCGCCACCACACAAACCTGTATCCAGCGCTAATTTGACCGCTGCCGGGTGGGCCACGATAATGAATAGGCTCGGCAACCGCGATACACGTGCGTGAACACTAACCCGAAATGTCAGGATGTATATGACCGAATTCGATCGCAAGGTGGAAGAGGCTTCCGCGCGGATCAATCGCTCGGTGGCAAGTATCGCCGAGACGCTGGAAAAAGAAACGGCGGAACTGGTGACGTATCTGAACGACGAGGTTGTGCCAGCGGTGCGAACCCACTCGTCGAAAGCGCTGCGAACGGCATCGGGGAAGCTGGCCGAGTTCGCGGACTTCCTGGAAACGCAGCGCAAGAACTCTTGAACTGCCGCGCTTTCAAGGACTCGGGGCGAAGCGCCCGGCCGTTCGTGCGACGGCTGGCGGCGTGCGGCTTGCTGTCTACTTCTTTCTTTTTCTCTCTCTTACTATTGAGCACTGTGCTCCTGAGCGGTTGCGGCCACAAGCATAGGCAGGCGCAGGTTCCGCCACCTCCTTCTGCTTCGTTGCCTTCACCGCCAGAGAAACCAGCCGCGACTTCGCGTGCGGAAGCTGCGGGCGACGCCGAGAAGATCGATGTTCCCGCGGACGCGAAGCCGATCTTTGAAGAGACTGGGATGGCGAGTTGGTATGGGGCTCCATATCACAACCGGCGCGGATCGAACGGCGAGATCTACGACATGAATGCGATGACGGCGGCGCACCTTACTCTGCCGCTCGGTTCCATTGCGCGGATCACGAATTTGAAAACTGGCCATTCGGCGGTGGTGCGGATTACGGATCGCGGGCCCTTCGTTACCGGGCGTATCGTCGATCTTTCGCTCGCCGCCGCCAAGGCGCTGGATGTGTACTTACCAGGTACTGCGAAGGTTCGTCTGGAAGTGCTGCAAGCGCCGACGCCGCTCGATACGGGCGGACGATGGGCGGTCCAGATCGGCTCGATCGCCGGCAAAGAAGCTGCTGCGGAACTGGCGGAACACTTGCAGAAGCGGTACCAGACGGCCAAAGTCATCAAGTTTGAAAGCCCCGCGGGAGGCTGGTGGGTGCGGGCGCGAGTGCTGGACGACGACCGCCAGCGCGCCACCGCTCTGGCCCATGAGACCGAGACTGCGGAAGGCACGGTGTTTCTGGTACGCCTCGACTGACAAATTGTTATAGGTTAGCGTTCGACTCAGTGTTATTGTGGTTGGTCCAAGAGATACAGACAATATAACTCCGTGAGTTACTGGCCGGATGATCGTAATCCCAGGCCAGAAGGAGACTGACTTATGGCGGATTGTTTATTCTGCCGGATTATTCGTGGCGAAGTGCCAGCCAAGAAAGTCTACGAAGACGACCACACGTTTGCTTTTGAAGATCTGAACCCGCAAGGACCGACTCACGTTCTGGTTATCCCGAAGAAACATATTTCTGGTTTGAAAGATGCGGCGGACGAAGATGCGGAGTTGGTCGGACGCTGTCATCTGGCGGCGGCGCGGATTGCGCGAGACCGCTCCATAGAAGACGGATATCGCACGGTGCTCAATGTCGGGCCGCGCGCGGGACAATCGGTGTTTCATCTGCACGTGCATTTGATCGGCGGGCGTCCGTTGCAGTGGCCGCCAGGATAACAAAAACTATCGGGTCATCTCTCCATCGGGTCATCGGGCTATCGGAAGGCCTTTGAGTCTCAATCACCCGATCACCCGATGACCCGATCGTTTCACCCCTCTGGCTTACAATCTTGGTATGGCGAATCTCACATTGGTGTATGGTTTGCGCTTGCTGCCTTCCGATGAACTGGAGGCACTTGGCGAGGCTACGATCAAGTTGAAGAATGGGCGCGATGCGCACGTTACGATGCATACGCTGGAAGGCTCCAAAGACGAGATCGAGCGCCAGCTCAAGACCAGTCTCGAAGCGTTTTTCGATTTCTATCCGGAGATATGAGACTGATCTCTCTGGAACTCGAGAGCACGCTGCGCGACAAGGGGCTCTGGCCGCAGAGTTGGACCGCGTGGGCGTCGATCTATGTTTTGACGCTTGACCTGTTACTGTTCGCGGTGCAGTCGTTGACCAGTCATGCAATGCCGGCGATATCGGCGACTCTGGCGGGCTGGGTGACTTTTCTCAGTGTGCTGGCGATCGTGTTGCTTGCGCTTGCCGGATATCGCTGGCTGCGAGCGCAACTTTTGTGGCGGCTGCGAAACCGGCTGATCGTTACTTATGTTTTTATCGGCGTGATACCGGTGTTTCTGCTGGTCGTGATTTCTTTGATCACGCTTTATTTGCTCGCAGGGCAGTTTGCCAGTTTTGTCGTTACGTCTGACATCACGACTCATTTGCGCAGTATGGAAGCGGCGGACCGCGCGATTGCCCGTCATCTTTCGGCGCACATTTCGCAAAGCGGGAAGTTGGAAGCGGAAATGTTGGCAGAAGCGAGACCGCGCCGCCCGGAGTGGGTGAGGAGGCAAGTTTGCGCGTGGTACCGGGTCCAGGCGCAGCCGTATTGTTCCGGGCCCGACGTCGCGGGCAACATTGCTTTTCCTTCTTTTATCACCGGCGATTTCCGCGAAATTGTAAGCGATCGGGGCAACCTCTATCTGCGCACGGCCACGGTGCTCGGGGCCGATCCTGAATCGTTGCGTGTAATCGTGAGCGAGCCACTCGACCAGGAGTTTGTCGAGCAGATTGCGGGAGATCTCGGGCGGATCGCGGTCTTTGGAAACCCAGTCCAGTCGAGTTCGACCAAACCGGCGGCGCGGAACGACTCGAACACGATACCGATCTTTCAGAACCCGAAGGAGTTGCGCGAGCAGTCTTTCTCTTCCGGGGCGATTCCGCCAGCGGTCAACTCGCTCGATCATCAGATTACATTTCCGATCCCGCTGCCGGTGGTGGATTGGAGCACTGGAGAACGGCGTCGCGCGGGCGCTCTTGCCGAGGTGGAGACGCGTCCCTCGGTCCTCTATGGCAGACTCTTTGCCGCGCTTGGCGATTATGCCAAGGGCGTGGAATATATTCTGCTGTCGATTGCGATCATGTTCGCGCTGATCGAACTGCTGGCGCTATTCGTCGGAACGAAGTTGACGCGCAGCATCACAGCGGCGGTCGGGCAACTCTACGAAGCCACCAAACATATCAATCGAGCCGATTTCAGTCATCGCATCACGGTGCAGTCGAGCGATCAGCTGGCGGCGCTGGCGAACTCTTTCAACTCGATGACCACTTCGATTGAGAAGCTGGTGGAAGAGCAGAAGGAAAAGCAGCGACTCGAAGGCGAGCTGGCGATTGCGCAGGAAGTGCAGGCGCAGCTTTATCCGAAGTTGATCACGCAACTCGATACGCTCGAAGTGCATGGTTTCTGCCGTCCGGCGCGGACGGTGAGCGGCGACTACTACGATTTTCTGGCGCTGAATTCCGACAAGCTGATGCTGGCGGTCGGCGACATCAGCGGCAAGGGGATTTCAGCGGCGCTGATGATGGCGACGATCCACTCGGCGGTGCGGGCCTATAGCTTCGAAGATGTGTCAGCCTTGCGCGAGCCGGTTGCGGTCGCCGGCGGAGGCTCGGGGTTGATGCTGGCATCGGAGTCGGCGGGGCGCGACGCTTCTCCGGCAGCGTTGCTGATGTTGTTGAATCGTCAGCTTTACGAAAGCACTCCGGCGGCCAAGTACGCGACTTTGTTTTTGGGCATCTATGACGGAGCGACGCGCAGCCTGACTTACAGCAACGGCGGGCATCTGCCGCCGATTCTGATTTCCAGCGACGGAACACCGCAGTTGCTGGAGTGCGGCGGGACGGTGGTGGGGCTGTTCGACGATGTAAGTTACCCGGAAGCGACGGTGCAACTTCGTCCCGGCGATTTGTTGGTGGCTTACAGCGATGGAGTGACGGAGCCGGAAAACGATTATGGCGAGTTTGGCGAAGACCGGCTGATTGATCTGGTGCGCGCGAATCGGCATTTGTCGCTCGAACGCATTACCGAAATTGTGACCGCTGCCGTGGCCGAATGGATCGGCGACAACGAGCAGCCGGACGATGTGACGCTGGTGCTGGCGCGGGCTCGGTAGCGCCTGCAACTTTTTCTCGGTGTCGGCGAAAGGCTTTTTTAACGCCGGGTACACAGAGTTGCACAGGGGAACCCGGAGGTGTTTACGAGGTTCCTCAATTGTGCCGTGATTACCAGGTGTGGCCATCTGGATCGAAAGGGGCGGACATGCCTCCGATGATTTGCCAGCCTGCTTTCGTTTTGAGCCAGGTGTGGGTGACGCGCGAAGTGTAGGAAGTGTTTTGGCCGTCGACGCCGACGAAAGTTGCTTTGACCGCGTACTGAGTAATGCCAACGTCGCCGGTCACAGCGACGGATTTCGATAGAATTTCGTATTCGAGAGTGCCTTTGCGCGCGAATTTGCGGTGGACCGCTTCGCCAAGCGCCGCTTTGCCGACGGGCAGCTTTTGATCTCGAGGCCAGCCGAGAAAATTTTCGTGCCACAGCTTCATGTAATGCGGTTCGTCGAAGGCCTTCACGTCGCGCCAGTAGGCTTCCTCCATTTGCCAGACTTCTTTCTGCGGGAGAGACAATTCCTGAGCGAAAAACGGCAGGGCAAGCGCAGCCAGGAATAAGGCAACAACCATGGCACGTTTCATGGAGCCTCCTTTTATGAGTGGCGAACAGGAGAATAACACCGCGTTCAGGCTGGACTGTCAGAGTTCCGTACTTTCAGAGAGCTGCGGCCGGTCGATCGTGCCGGGGTGGCTCCCGCCCTCAAGACAAAGCGCGGGAGGGTTCAGCCTCCCGCGCTATTTTCAAAAGGAACCGCTCTCGCTTACACCAGCCCTTGATCGAGCATGGAGTTTGCCACCTTCAGGAAGCCGGCGATGTTCGCGCCATTCACGAGATTGCCGGGCGTGCCGTACTTGGCGGCCGTTTCGAAGCAATTCTTGTGGATGGCGATCATGATTTTGTGCAAACGATCGTCGACTTCTTCGCGGGTCCAGGAGATACGCATGCTGTTCTGCGACATTTCCAGTCCGGAGGTGGCAACGCCGCCGGCATTGGCGGCTTTGGCTGGTCCGTAAAGGATTTTGGCGTCGAGGAACAGACGGGTGGCTTCGAGGGTGCTGGGCATGTTCGCTCCCTCACTGACCAGTTTTACGCCATTCTTGATGAGATTGGCGGCGTCTTTTGCGTTGATCTCGTTTTGAGTGGAGCTGGGGAAGGCGCAGTCGGCCTTGGTGTTCCAGAGCCAGTTGTGGTCGAGCTTGCGATCGGTGGCGCTGTAGACAGCTTTCTTGAATTTGCCGGTGTACTCCTGGATGCGGCCCCGGCGGTTATTTTTGATCTCCATGACAAAGGCGAGTTTTTCGCGGTCGATGCCGTCGGCGTCGTAAATCGCGCCGTCGGAATCGGACAGAGTGACCGGCTTGGCGCCCAGATCGAGCAGCTTCTCCACGGTATATTGCGAGACGTTGCCGCTGCCGGAGACCAGACACACTTTGCCTTCGAGCGTGTCCTGGCGGCTCTTGAGCATTTCCTGGGCGAAGTAGACGCACCCGTAGCCGGTGGCCTCGGGACGAATCAGCGATCCGCCCCACGCCAGCCCTTTGCCGGTGAGGACGCCGCTGAATTCATTGCGCAGGCGCTTGTATTGACCGAACATGAAACCGATTTCGCGTCCACCGACGCCGATGTCGCCGGCGGGAACGTCGGTGTCCGGACCAATGTGGCGCTGCAATTCGGTCATGAAGCTTTGACAGAAGCGCATCACCTCGTTGTCACTCTTGCCTTTTGGATCGAAATCGCTTCCGCCCTTGCCGCCGCCCATGGGCAGCGTGGTGAGCGAATTCTTGAAGACTTGTTCGAACGCCAGGAATTTTAGAATGCCGAGGTTGACTGAGGGATGGAAGCGGAGTCCGCCCTTGTAGGGGCCGATGGCGCTGTTCATTTCGATGCGGAAGCCGCGATTGACCTGAACTTTGCCCCGGTCGTCGAACCAGGGCACGCGGAACATCAGGACGCGTTCGGGTTCGGTGATCCGTTCCAGGATTTTGGCTTCTTGATACTCGGGATGGCGTTCCAACACGGGGCGCAAGGACTCGAACACTTCGAGAACGGCCTGGTGAAATTCCGGTTCGGCTGGGTTTTTGGCTTTGACGAGGTTGAGGATTTGATTGGTGTAGTCCGCTGTAGCGCTACCTTTTGGCGGCTCAAGGACAGAACTCATGGGCTTTCCTCCGGCTTCTTGGTATAGAGAAATTCCGATTCAGTACTGCCGAAAAACTGTCACCACAGGGAACGCAGGGATGCACAGAGGACCCAGGTGGCGCAATCGGAACTTCCCGAGTGGATTGTCAAAATGCAATAGACACTGGGAAATGTGGCTGTAGCGATGGGGTGCTTGGGAGGGGAATCGCGGCCGTGATTTCGGTCACCGGATTCCGTGACCATGGGGCTTTGGGTTCTGTACGTAAGACACCATGCGCACGACGCCCGCTGGGGCATCGCTTGGCGCGGCCATTACTTTACTTGCCGCGGGCAGGTTTTACAACCGTGACTTTGTTGGTTACCTGCTGGCCTTTTTCCATGCCGCCGACAATGACGAGGCCACGATGAGTGACCAGCAGACCGCGATGGTCCATGGTTGGCTCGGGCGTGTTTTCCGTGACCGTCTCCCAGGCCCCGGTGCGGACGTTGAAAGCGAAAGTGACCGGGGAAGGTTCGGCAGGCTGGCCGTTGTAGCCGATTCCGTTGTAGTTGTAGGGGTTGTCGGTGCCGCCTGAAAAATAGATGCGCTCGTTTTTTTTCTCCAGCGGATCGGCGCCGGCGGCGATGCGATAGCGCGCGTTGCCAGGATGGGCCGGGAGCTTTGTCCATTCGATCTTTGTGATGTCGCCTCTTTTTGGAATCTTGCCCATCCAGCATTCCCCGGACGCGATGTATTGGGGATTCGGGCCAGCTGGATTTTTGTAGGCACCGTCCACGTAAACGATAGTGTCGCCGACGATGGCACCGGCGTGGCCGAAGACTGGGGTGCCGGGAAGCGGAGTGGCTTTCATCCAGACGTCTTTGTCGGTGTCGTAGACCTGAACTTCGCGGACGGCGTCGGCCTTTGTGGTGGACCATCCGCCGACAAGAAAAATGTAACGCTCGCGATAGAGGCCGACCACCGCGTCGTCGACGGGCACGGGGATATCTTTGCCGCGATAGTAGCGGTTCTCGGTAGGTACGAAGACGTTGAGGTCGGAGACGGTGCTTTCACCGCCTTGGGCGTCGACAACGTAGCCTCCGAAAATGAAGACTTGATCGTGGAGGGCCACGGCGGAAGCGGCGAGGCGTCCGGCGACTCCGGGGACGGGGCGCATCTCTGTCCACTTGCCGCTGGCTGGGTCCATTTCGTAGGTGCTGGTGGTGATGGCGTTCCAGGTTTTTTTCGGTCCGATGCCCATGAAGGAAAAAATGCGGGCTCCGCCTTCGTCGTGGGAGATGGCGACGGCGTTATTCGAGACCGGGGCTGGGAGAGGGCTGAGCTTCGGTTCTTCGGCGGCGTGCAGGCGGGCCGCAGCCAGCAGGAAGAAGAATGCGGGAAGAAATTTAAGGGATGCCGATTTCATTGTTGTTGATGATAGCAGCGCAGCGGTCAAAACCAGGTGCGCTTGCGATATTCGCGATACGCGTCGCCGAACTCCGCTTCGAGAACGGCGGCTTCGCGACGGGCGCGGATGATTTGCAGGGGAATGAGCAGCAGCAGAGTGGCCAGCAACGCCGGTCGCTCGACGATGAGAACCAGCGCAACGATGAAAATCATCCCGGAAACATAAATGGGGTTGCGGATGCGCGAATAGATGCCGGTGGTGACGAGGGCTGTAGCTCTGGCCCGAACCGAGAAGGAACGGCCCAAAGTGTAACGGGAGAGGATAACGCCGGCGAGTCCGATGAGGGCGAGCAGCAGGCCGCCGATGCGTGCCATGCCGTGCGGGCCTGGTCCGTAGAGAAATAGCCAGCCGACGCCCCACAAGCCGCCAAGCAGGGGCAGCCAGACTCGCAATACCGATCCGCGATCCATTCTTGATCTGCTCCGCTCTATTTGACAAAGCCCTGGCGCACGGCGTGACTGAAATCCGTGGAGGCGGGCGTCATGCCGGCCGCGCGCATCTGCAAAGCGATCTGCCCACGATGATACGCCGAGTGAAACAGAACGTGGGTTAAGACGTCTTCCACGCGGCTGGACCAAGGTTCACCCTGGGTGTTGCGATATTCGATGGTAGCGTCGAGAGAATTGGGAGGCTGGGTCGCGAGCCCGGTCAGATAATTTTGCCAGGCGGCTGACATCTCTTCGGCTAGGGCGGTGCAGTCATCCATCGTTGACGCTAGCCAGACGGGCATGGTCTGGGGCTGGCTCAGGATGCGTTGGAGCCAAAGTTTTTGGGCCGAAAGGATGTGAGCCATGCGTCCGAGTGTGTCGGCGGAAATGTTGCCGGCGGCGCGCATGGCGGTGAGACATTCGCGATTGGCCCAATGGTCGTAGAGGAGCGCGCAAGGAAATCGTTGGCGGGCATCGGACCTTTCTGCGGAGCGGCGCGTTAGGCGCGACGGCTCCGCGTTGCGAGTGGCTCAGTAAAGAAGATACGATGACGGACAACAACGATGCTAAATAATGGCATAGCGGGAGGGGGAGGTAGTCGGCGGCGCGGTTCGGCTGCGGCGGCGGGAAGGGCAGCGAAGGAGTTCATTGGCGCGAGGAAAGCGAGACCGCAGCGGCTGAAGGCGGATTTGAAGCCAGGCGGTTACCGCAGCGCTGAAGCGCTGCTCCACCCTTTGTGCGTTCTAGGATTGCGACAGACAAGGATGCGTCGCATCGCCGCTGTTGTCGCTGTTGTGGCGATTGCACTCGGCTTATTTTGCGCGGCGATGGAAGCGCAGGGGCAGGGCCTGACTCAATCCCAGACTCGCAAGCAACTTCTGAACGACTTGGAATCGGGCCAGTTGCGGGATGCGGTTTTGCTGGGGCAGCGCGCGGTTTCGCGTTGGCCGCGCGATGCGCAGTTTCGCCACTATCTAGGCGTGGCTTACTTCAAGACCGGCGACTCCAAACAGGCGCAGGAGCAACTTACGCGTGCGCGCGAGTTGAACCCGAAGGATTCCGCAACCCATTTCGATCTGGCGCTGGTACTGCTGAGCGCGCCGGACTACGCGGGAGCGGCGGACGAACTTGAAGCGGCGGTCAAGCTGGATTCTTCGAACGCGCTGGCGCATATGCTGCTGGGGCGGGCGTATCTGAATTCGAATCGTAGTTTGCAGGCGATTGACGAGTTCAAAACTACTTTGAAGCTGGAGCCGACGATCAAGCTGGGACACTATCATCTGGGATTTGCTTATTTCAGCCTGGGGCGTAACGACGAGGCGATTGGGGAATATAAAGAGGAGCTGCGCCGGTCGGAGGAGAGCGCCGCCACGGTCTACGAGTTGGGCCGCGCGCTGTTGGATTCCGGAAAATATGACGCGGCGGTGACCTATCTGAAGCGAGGCGCGGAGCTGGACGCGCCGAATCCCGAGGTTTGGTACAACCTCGGCAAGGCGCAATCGCTGGCGGGGCAGACGGCGCTGGCGGAGGCGTCTTTGCGCAGAGCGATTGTTCTGAATCCGAAAAATCCCAGTCCTCATTATCAACTAGCGCGGGTCTTGGAAAAGCTGGGCAAGATTGAGGACGCGCGAGGCGAGCGAGAACGTTTCGCGGAACTGAAAAAAGCTCAACCCGCGACGGCTGGAACGGCGACTGGGCGCGATCAGTGATGGCGATTCGACGCATCATGAACCTGCGCGTTACGACTGTGGCCGTCGTTCTGCTGATGGCTGTGAACGGCGGGTGCATTCTTTGGGGAAGCGCGCAGACGGCTGCGCCCGGGAATGAACTTAAAGGTCCGGCGACAAAGGCGGCCGCGGGCGGTAAGAAATCCCAAGGCGAGCAGAGACCAGACGAGAAGCCCCCCGCAACGAAAGCACCGTTGTTTGTCGACGTCACCCACGCCGCTGGCATCGACTTTCACCTGACCTGTGGGAGCCAGGAGAAGCTCTACATCCTGGAAACCATGTGCGGGGGGGCGGCCGCGTTCGACTACGACAACGACGGATGGATGGACATTCTGCTCGTCGATGGTTCGACGCTGGCGGATTACCGCGCCGGCAAATGCCATCCGCCGCGGCTTTATCACAACAATCATGATGGAACGTTTACCGACGCGTCGGCGAAGTCCGGGCTGAATTTTTGCGGCTGGGGATACGGGGTGGCGATCGGAGACTTCGACAACGACGGTTGGGAAGATGTGTACATCACGGGGTTCCATGGTTCGGCGCTGTACCACAACAATCACGATGGAACGTTTACCGACGTGACGGCGAAGGCTGGCGTGGCGAACACCGATCGCTGGGGAACGAGCGCTTCTTTTGGCGACTATGACAACGACGGCAACCTGGATTTGTATGTCGCGAACTATGTCGATTTGGACGTCAAAAATCTACCGCAGTTTGGCAGCGGCGTGTTCTGCCAGTATCGCGGGATCGCGGTGAATTGCGGTCCGCGAGGGTTGAAGGGCGCGCGCGACCGTTTGTTCCACAACAACGGCGACGGCACCTTTACCGATGTCACGGCAAAACTTGGGATCGATATTGACAAAGACAGCTATTACGGACTCGGCGTGTTGTGGCTGGATTACGACAAAGATGGATGCCTTGATCTTTATGTCGCAAACGACTCTTCGCCGAGTTTGCTGTATCACAACAACTGCAAGGGCGGATTCACCGAAGTCGGCGCCGA
>JAYUJG010000423.1:0-1734 GCA_043765355.1 Acidobacteriaceae bacterium
GCAGCCGTAAGTCAATGATTTGATTAGTAGGGAAATCTGGGTTTGGCGTGCCAAGGCGCACGACCAAAGACAGGAACGAAGAGGAGCGGACGTTCTACTGGCTTCCACACTTGGCGCCGGTGGAAGGATTTAGCCTTCGCGTACCTTGTGACCGGTCAGATTGCCCAGCCCTTCGTACGCCGCGTACTTATAGGTCTCGCTTAGAGTGGGGTAGTTGAAGACCTGCTCGATAAACTGGTCAATGGTTTCATTGCGGTCGAGAACCATCATGCCGATATGGATCAGCTCGGTGGCGCTTTCGCCGATAATGCTCACTCCGAGAAGTTTCTTGTCCGCGCGCGCGAAGACGAGCTTCAACATCCCGGCAGTGTCGCCCATGATGTGCCCACGGGCGTTGTTGGCATACAGAGCCCGCCCGACACAGTAATCGATCTTCTTTTCTTTGCAGGATTCTTCCGTCTCGCCCGCGCTGGAGATTTCCGGAATGGTGTAAATCCCCATGGGCAGCATCGAGGGCACGCGCTGCTTGTATTGGAAACCGAAAGCATGGCAGACGGCGACCCGTCCTTGTTCCATCGACGTCGAGGCTAGCGCGGGAAATCCGATGACGTCGCCCGCCGCGTAGATATGTGGCGTCGCGGTACGATAATTGCTGTCAACGGATATGTATCCGTGCTCGTTGATGGCCAACCCTGCCTTTTCCAGAGACAGTCCTTCGACCGCGGCGCGGCGTCCAGCCGCGAACAGCACCGATTCGGTTTCTAGAGTCTTGCCACTCTTCATGGTCAATTGCACGCCTGACGCCGTGGCTTGGACCCTGGCCGGACGCTCGTTGAACCAGAACTGCATGCCGATCGCGTCGAGCCGCACGCGGAGTCTCTCGGAAATCTCCGCATCCAGAAACGGCAGCAAGCGGTCCCGGCCATCCACCAGCGTGACCTTGACGTCGAGCGCGGCGAAGATCGACGCGTACTCGCATCCAATCACGCCGCCGCCGATTACCGCCAGGCTGCGCGGGATGCGTTCCATTCGCAAAAATGTGTCGGAGTCGAAAATCCGGACGTCGTCGAAAGCGATTTCCGAGGGACGGTGCGGCTTGCTTCCGGTGGCGATCAGAATGACCTCGCCGCGCAGTTGGCGGATGCCGTCGACACCGGAAACCGACACGGTGTGGGCGTCCTCGAAACAAGCCCGCCCGCGCACGAGTTCGATCCGATGCAGGGCGAGATTCTTCAGGATGCGTTGGCGCTCCATTTCCACGACTTCTCGCTCGTGGTGCATGAAATCATCAATGGTCAGATTCTCTTTCAGGGAATAGTCGATGCCGTAGAGACCGCGCTGCTGGAGGCCGGAAAAATAGAGCGCGGATTCGCGAAGCGTTTTGCTGGGGACGGTGCCGGTGTTGATGCAGCTTCCGCCGACAGATTCGGCGCTCTCGATGACGGCGACGCGTTTGCCAAAATAGGCCGCTTGCGCGCCCGCCTTTTCTCCCGCGGGGCCGCAGCCAATCACAATGAGATCGAAATTTTCACCAGGAAACACCAAACCTCCCCCGAATATTCTTGTGGTCATGCCCGTTGCGCGCCCCGGCAGGAGCGAGAGAGCACTGTCACAAAAAACCTATTGCACGATTCTACAGAGGTATCGTCAGGCGGTGAAATATTGCAACTACGCTGATGGACTCGTCGGGAGTGCCATTGCTTGATTTCGACAACGATCAATTCGTGCGCTAGT
>JAYUJG010000424.1:0-1574 GCA_043765355.1 Acidobacteriaceae bacterium
CTGAACACCGCCTCCAATAAGCGCCTGCCGGTAATTTTCTGCATACAAGACAACGAGTACGCGATTTCCGTTCCCGTTGAAGTGCAGACTTCCGGTGGCAACATTTCGCGCCTCGTCTCCGGCTTTCCGAATTTTCATTTCGAAGAATTTGACGGCACCGACCCCGTGATCGCGTATGCGGCGTTGAAACGTGCGGCCGATCATTGCCGCGCCGGCCACGGTCCAGCCTTCGTCCACGCCCATGTGATCCGCCCCTATTCGCACTCTTTGTCGGACGACGAACGCCTCTACCGGCCCGACGCCGAGCGCCTAGCCGATGCCGCCCGCGACCCCGTTCCGCGTCTGCAAATGTTTTTGCTGCGCGAAGGCATCCTCGACGAGAAAGGGATCAACAAGATCGAGAAGGAAATCGAAGAGCAGATTCAGGCCGACGCCGACCGCGCTCTCGCCGCTCCGATTCCTCAGCCGGAAACGATTTACAACTTCGTCTATTCACCCGACCTCGATCCCACGTCTGCAACTTTTGAAACGCAGCCCGCAGCCGCCGCGTCCGAGACGGCCGCCGACGGCAAGCGCACCGCTGCCCCAAATAAAACGATGGCGGACCTCATCAACACCACGCTGCGCGACGAGATGCACCGCGACGAACGCATCGTCATCTTCGGCGAAGACGTTGCCGACTGCAGCCGCGAAGAGTATCTGAAACAAAAGCTGGTAAAAGGCAAAGGCGGAGTTTTTAAACTGACGTCTGGCCTCCAGGGCATGTTCGGCTCCGACCGCGTCTTCAATTCTCCAATCGCCGAAGCCAATATCATCGGCCGCGCCACCGGCATGGCCACACGCGGATTGAAGCCCGTGGTCGAAATCCAGTTCTTCGACTACATCTGGCCGGCGATGATGCAGCTGCGCGACGAACTCCCGACCATCCGCTGGCGCTCGAACAACGCCTTCTCGTCGCCGCTCGTGGTCCGCGTCGCGATTGGCGGATATCTCACCGGCGGCGCGATTTATCACTCGCAGTGCGGCGAGAGCATCTTCACTCACACGCCCGGATTGCGCGTCGTGTTCCCTTCGAACGCGCTCGACGCCGCAGGCTTGCTGCGCACCGCCATCCGCTGCGACGACCCTGTTTTATTTCTCGAACACAAGCGCCTCTACCGCGAAACTTTCGGACGGGCTCCCTACCCCGGCCCCGACTACATGATCCCGTTCGGAAAAGCAAAAGTCGTCCAGCCCGGGACCGACCTGACCGTCATCACCTACGGCGCGGTCGTCCCGCGAGCGCTCCAGGCCGCGCAGAAACTCGAGCGCGAGCATCACGTCAGCGTCGAACTGATCGACCTGCGCTGTCTCAATCCGTTTGACTGGGATGCGATTGCCGCGTCGGTGAAGAAAACCAACCGCGCGCTGATCGCCTACGAAGACTCGCTAAGCTGGGGCTACGGCGCCGAAATCGCCGCCCGCATCGCCGACAAACTCTTCCATCACCTCGACGCTCCGGTAAAGCGCGTAGCCGCCACCGACACTTTCGTCGCCTACCAGCCGATTCTCGAAGACGCCATCCTGCCGCAAGC